>JAAANX010000056.1 GCA_009909085.1 Cyanobacteria bacterium GSL.Bin1
ATAATTACATTATAGACAATATTATAAAAGTGTCAACGTGATTTCTATAACGTGGCTGAATCAGTGAGAATTGGCTACGCTGTTGTTGTTGTTGTTATTTATAATTTAATAAGATATAAAACGCATCTCAGGTAATGCTTGAGCGGGACTTAAACGAAGTTTAAGCTAGAATGTAGCCAAAACTCGCTTTATAAGCAACAAATCTGTCAGCATCGAACCGGAGTCTTTACTGAGCGGCCGAACCCTCGAACAGATTAGGACAGAAGAATTGTCGCCCAAGAAAAAGCAAAAACATGAGCGAGAAAACAGTGAATTAATGATAAGAGTTGCCCTTAGTGAGTTTACTTATCACACTTTCAAAGTAACTAATTTGCAAATTCCCTTGAGAAACTGGAGCCATGCAAGTGGGGTTTCCAAAGAAAGGTCAACTCATCTGGTTATTCTCTGGATAAATTTTCACTGCAGATCATGTTTTGTCGCAAAGCAAGCAACTCCAAGAGAACACCATTTGTCCAGCCAAAACCTTCTTCATTACTGGTATACCCAAATTGAATCTCCTCTGAAATCTCGCTGGAGCAACTTTCTACATCATACTTCTCTAAGAGAGTGCCTTGACGATCAAACTCTTGTAAGAGCAGAGTAATAAATTTATCGGCGATTCGATCCCCCATTTCTCGATAGCCATAACGGTAGAGTCCTTGTACCGCAATCAGATGAAACGGAGCCCAGCCAAAGGGAGCATCCCATTGGTTCCCAGTCACTTCCGTACTGGTTCGGAGACCGCCACAAGTCTCAAATTTGGATAGGTGATTGACAACTCGTTCAGCTTGTACTGGCGAAGCAAGACCGGTCCAGAGCGGGTAAAACGTTGTGACATAGTGGTATCTCCGGCGGCGTTCTGTGAAAAAGTTGTAGTCAAAGTAGAGTCCTATTTCCTCATCCCATAGGAATTGGTCAATTAACTCGTGTCTGTCTTTGGCTCGAGCTCGCCAGTATTTTACCGCATCGGCATGCCCAAGAATTTCATTAATTTGGGCGATGTCCTGTTCCATTTGATAGAGGAGAACATTCAGACAAACGGGAGCATAGTGAACAATATCGATACTGAACGGACCAAACCGATTGGTTGGATCCAATCCTGACTCGCGCATCGAGCGATCGCCTTTATAAAACAGATCGGTCAGCCGATCCCCTGGTTGATCGTAATAAAGCCTAACATCATAGCCCTCAATCTGATGGGTGCGATAATATTCTCGCACCCGGTCATAATGCGTTCGTCCGCCTTGATCGCGTTCTGAGGCGATGACTTCCGGAGCAGGGCCATTCCCTAAAGCATAGTAGCGGGACAATCCAGTGGCTTGATTAAGATGAGGCGGGACGATCCAGTAATAGTAATAATTACGAATAATGGGTAAGACTGAAGCCAACCAGTCTTGATCGGGACGAGATTGGTATTGATTTAAAACCATCTGAGTGATGAAGGGGGGTTGGGAACGAGTCAGCATGTACGTTCGATTCCCATTGAGGATGGTGCCGTAGTGATCAATCTCGTATAAAAGTTGGTCGAGTAAGGACTGGGATAACTCAATTTCCCCATCACGGAGCAATCCCAACTGGATAAAATAGCTGTCCCAGCCATACATTTCATTAAAACGCCCTCCAGGAACAACATAGTTCCCTGGTAAGTAGAGCAACCCGTGGTTCTCAAGGTGCTCTAGGTCCGGAGGCAGCACTCGGATCTCAAGCTGTTGGAACTCTTCGGCTGTCATAGCCATCTGGAGTGATCGTCTTACAGTTACCAGATCCTCCCGTCGGGAAATGTAGACGAACCAAGGTTGGCCCTCCTGATGGTCGATTTTGGGATCAATGGCGGCTTCAAGGGTATGGGCAGGGGTGCGGGTCAGCGTTTTCCAAGTCTGCTTGATATAAGCCCGCACGGCTTCGAGTTGACTGGATGAGAATGGATGATTGGGCGGTGAGGACCGAGTTGGATTCGTCATGAATGATGTAGTCAACGGTCTGATAATCCTACAACTATAATTTTAATTGAGTTGGAGATGGGGCTTTCCTTCAGTTCAGATTTCTTACATTTGGTGGTTTCCTCCAAATTAAGCCCTCACAAAACACAGAAAGGGTTGTCTGAGACTGCGGAAATAAATAGCCTACGGTACGAGCTTCGCTCTACCGCACACAGTCCCTCATGAATCAGCCCCTGTGGTACGTTTAAATGGGCTATAGCAGCAAAGGGACAGGAGCATGAGAGTTGGAGCGAATTATCAAGGAAATAACCATTGTCAATTCGTAGTTTGGGCACCGCTTCGGGAGCAAGTGGCTGTCGAACTGATTGAACCTGTACATCGAATGATTCCCATGCAATCCCAATCACGGGGCTACTGGCAAGTGCAGGTAGAGGGGATCAAACCGGGAACCCTCTATCGCTATCGTTTGGATGACGAAGTTTTCCGTCCTGACCCGGCTTCCCACTCCCAACCTCAAGATGTACACGGACTGTCAGCAGTGATCGATCACGCGGATTTTGACTGGCATGATCAATCCTGGCAAGGTTTGGCTCTGGAAGAGTGGGTGATCTATGAATTGCATGTGGGCACTTTTACAGCAATGGGGACTTTTGCTGCGATTATTCCTCGGCTTGAGGACCTTGTCGATCTTGGAATTACCGCCATCGAACTCATGCCCGTAGCCCAATTCCCTGGCGATCGCAATTGGGGCTATGACGGCGCCTATCCCTATGCGGTCCAAGCTTCCTATGGAGGACCAACGGAACTCAAGAAGCTGGTTGATGCTTGCCACCAACGGGGAATTGCTGTCATTTTAGACGTTGTTTATAACCATTTTGGCCCAGAAGGATGTTACATTGAGGAGTTTGCTCCTTATTGGACAGACCGGTATCAAACCCCTTGGGGCCGGGCAGTTAACTTTGATGGAGCGCACAGCGATGGGGTCAGAAATTTCTTCATTGAGAATGCCTTGTACTGGTTGCGCGACTATCATATTGATGCGCTGCGATTGGACGCGGTGCACGCTATTTACGACTTTGGCGCTAAGCACTTTCTGGCGGAGTTAGCAACGGCGATTGCCTCCTTCTCCCAAGAGCAAGGGCGACGTTATTATCTCATTGCCGAAAGTGACCTTAATGATGTTCAAGTGATTCAGCCATTGGAGAAGAGAGGATATGGAATCGATGCTCAGTGGAGTGATGACTTCCACCACGCCTTACATACAATCTTGACCGGGGAAAGAACCGGTTACTATGAGGACTTTGGACATCTACAGCAACTTGCTAAAGCCTATCGCAGCAGTTTTGTCTATTCTTGGCAATATTCTGTTCACCGCCAGCGGTTTCATGGCAGCGATGCCAGTTCTTGTCCTCCGGTTCAGTTTATAGTTTATACGCAAAACCATGATCAGATCGGAAATCGTATGTGGGGAGAACGACTGTCTCACCTCGTCTCATTCGAGAAGTTAAAATTAGCAGCCGGAGCCTTGCTGCTCTCTCCCTACATTCCGCTGCTATTTATGGGAGAAGAATATGGGGAAGACGCTCCTTTCCTGTACCTGATTAGCCATACCGACTCTGACTTGGTTCAAGCGGTGCGAGAGGGACGTCAACGAGAATTTGCACCCTTCCATGGCAAGGATGAGCCGCCAGATGCTTTCAGTTTAGAGACATTTCAAAAGTCGAAATTGAATTGGGAGCAGCGGCAACAGGGCAAACATCAGGTTTTGCTGGTCCTATATCGAGAACTCATTCGTTTGCGTCGCGACATCCCCGCTCTCGGTATTGGCGATCGCGCCCAACTCAAGGTGAACTGTTTAGAGGAGCAGAAAATTTTGCTCATTCAACGTTGGCATGAGGCGAGTCAGGTGTTGATTGGGTTGAACTTCGGCGATCGCGCAGCCTCTATCCGACCGCAACTCCCGCCAGGTCTATGGCACAGGCATCTGGACTCATCCGATTCCCAATGGTTGGGCATGGGGCCCCTAGCCCCACCTGTACTAGAAGGAAGCGAGTTAAATCTTAGCCTTGTCGCGAGCAGTTTTGTACTCTATGTTCTTCATTGACATCCTCATCCCACTAAACCTGACGGCTATAGTGGGAGATTCCTAACCTTACGATTAGGTTTTCCTTTTTCTCAGACACTTGACTAGACAAAGTTTCCTCTGTCCCCGTCAGCCCGTCTCCCAAGGCATTTTGTTTGACATCTACCCCCTGCCCGAGGGCGGATGTTCCTTCAGGTCTGCTTTCCAATGCGCGGGAAACCCGCGCTTGGGTCAGACCTCGATTTCTAATGACTTCCGCAGACACCACGTCTCTCGAACCGACATAACCGCATTCAGGACAATGATGAACCCTGACATCCAGAGTCTTTTTGCCTGTATGCGCACCGCATTGGCTACATTCTTGAGAAGTGCCGTCCTTGTCAACTTTAGCAAAATATACATCACGCTTCCAACAGACCCATTGGAGGATGTTTACAAACTTCCCAAACGCTGCGTCTGCTGAGTGCTTAGACAGCATGCCTCTTTGCCAGGTGCGGAAGTTGATGTCCTCGACAAAGATCATCCCTGCTCCATCGCACAATTGATGAGCGAGTTGGAAGTGCCAATCCTTGCGAGTGTCTGAAATACGTTGGTGTAGCCTTGCTATCTTGCGATTCAGCTTGTGACGGTTATTCGACTGCCGACCCTGCTGGAATTCGATTCCAGCAGGAAAGCAGCCTGGAGCGAGGAGCGAAGCGACGCAGTGAAGATGCCTTCCGCACCCTTTCGGTTTGTTCTTAAGTCTACGTTGGAGCAATTTCAGCTTCCTTTGTAGAGACTTTAAGAACCGAGGTCGTTTTATCTCTAAACCATCGGAAGTAGCAACAAACTTGTCAAACCCCAAGTCTAACCCTCTCGCATGTCCATGAGGGAAAGGTTGTGGGACATCCACATCCAACTGAAGGGAAAGCATGACAAAGTAACCAGAAGCCTTGCGGACAATTCTGGCTTGTTTGACTTGAAAGCCATTTGGGATTTCTCTGGACTTTCTAAGCCTGACCCAGCCTAATTGGGGTAGTTTAACAAAATTTCCCTTGACCACCTCCTTTCCTAACTGAGGGTAAACGTAAGAGCGAAGACGATACCGATTTTTAAATCGAGGGAATCCTAATCCCTTTGCCTTCATATTGGCAAATGCTCGATCAAGAGTCCTCAGAACTTGCTGAAGCACCTGAGCATTAACTGACTTGAGGCGTTCGTCGGTCTTCTTGGCTTCGGTTAAAGCCTTTGCCTGTTTGTGGTAATTCGGGTAAGGCTCATCAAAAGGAATGATATATTCCTGCAGAATGGAACAAGCGTTAATCGGGGACTTGCGAGAGTTATGCCAATCTTTTCTCTCCCTCAGTGCAAAATTCCAAACCGAACGGCAGACTGAGAGAGTATGTTCGATCATCTCAATCTGCTGTTGGTTTGGTTCTAAGCGGTACTCGTAGGTGAGAGTTAGCATTGGCTTTTTGTTAGACTTAGACTAAATCTCGTTTAACACATTTACTGCCTATAAGTGAGAATAGCATATAACAAAGGATGGAGAACTGTTTACTCTCTTACTGTTCATATCGTTTTAGTTACCAAATACCGTCGAAAAGCGATCAACCCTTCCCTTCTCCAAAGACTGACAGAAATCTTCGAGGAGACCTTGAAAAAGTGGGAATCTGAGTTAGTGGAGTTAAATGGGGAATCCGATCATGTCCACCTTTTAATTAGTTATCCCCCGCACGTCCAACTTTCCAAACTAATTGCTAACTTGAAAACGGTATCCAGCCGTTTAATTAGGAAAGAGTTTCCTGACCACATCGGTAGGTTTTATGACAAGCCTGTGTTTTGGACAGGTGCTTACTTTGTTGCTTCTTGTGGAGGAGTGACCGTTGAGCAGTTAAAGAGATACGTGGAAAACCAAAGGATGTCCTAGCGGACTTCTGTTGATTTGGACGCAATTCATCAGCCCGTTAACCCTAACGGCTATAACGGGAGTCCTCTTGCGTCATTAAGATAGACTTGTCTAATTCCCTACTCAGTTCCAACTCTTGTTCACCCACTCATTCTAGGAGAGATTAGCCATGGGCGTTCCCACTGCTACTTATCGGATTCAATTTAATCCTAATTTTAACTTTAATGCCGCCTACGATATCATTCCCTATTTAGCGGAGTTGGGCATTTCAGATCTCTATGCGTCACCAATCTTTAAAGCCTGTCAAGGGAGCCAGCATGGTTACGATGTGGTAGATCCCAATCAACTTAACCCTGATTTGGGAACCGTTGAAGAGTTTGACCGATTAATCGAGCATCTCCAGCAAAATCAGATGGGATGGCTGCAAGATATTGTTCCCAACCACATGGCCTATGACAGTCAAAATCTTTGGTTGATGAATGTCTTAGAGTTCGGGGAGGATTCTCCTTACGCAGACTGCTTTGATATTGATTGGGAACATCCGAATCAGGATCTGAAAGGACGGGTCTTAACACCGCTCCTTGGAGATTTCTATGGGAAGTGTTTAGAACGGGGTGAAATTCAACTCAGTTACGGAGAGACGGGTCTTAAAGTCAATTACTATGAGCTGAGCTTTCCCTTGCGCATGAGCAGCTATGCAAAAGTCTTAGCTCGCGACTTAGGACGTCTGAGCAAAGTCTTAGGACAAGAACATCCTGATTTTATGAAACTTCTCGGAATTCTGTATATCTTGAACAGTATTCCCTCAGAAGTGTCGAGGAAACAGCGGCAGGATCAAGCAACTTTTGTCAAGTATTTACTTTGGGAACTTTACAGCGGGAACTCGGAGATTCAAGAATTTATAGACAGTAACATCCGTTTTTTTAACGGAAAGGCAGGTCAGCCAGAAAGTTTTGATGCGTTGGATAACATTCTGTCAGAACAGTACTTTCGACTGGCCTTCTGGAAAGTCGGTTCTGAAGAGTTAAACTATCGACGTTTTTTTAGTATCAATCGACTGGTCTCACTCAGAGTTGAAAATGAGCGAGTTTATAAGATTACCCATCGGCTCATTCAGAAGCTGATTCAGAGTGGCAAAGTAACGGGGCTGCGAATCGATCACTTGGATGGTCTTTACGATCCGACGCGTTATCTAGAGCGGCTACGGGAAACTTGTGGCGAACTCTATATCGTCGTTGAGAAAATCCTGGAACTGGAACAGGACTATCTGGGCAAGTTTGAAGAAATCCCCCGTGAGTGGCCAATCCAAGGAACCTCTGGGTATGATTTTCTGAATTGTCTCAATGGCCTTTTCTTTAAACGGGAGCATCACCGTTACCTCAGCGAGCTCTATGCTTCGTTGACAGGGATAAAAACGCCTTATGAAGAATTAGTTGTACAAAAGAAGCAGCTCATTATTGATAAGAACCTAGCAGGAGATATTCACAATCTTGCCACCTTGCTCAAGGGGATTGCCCAATGCTACCGTTACGGAAGGGACTTCACCCATAACGGTCTCCGTCGGGCACTCCAGGAACTCCTAGCCCTCTTTCCCGTTTATCGAATCTATGTCAACTTGGATGGAACACTCAATCAGCGCGATCAAAGCTATGTAGAGGAAGCTATCCAGCAGGCTAAATTCCATGTCCCCCAATTAATCAATGAATTGAACTTCATCGAACAAGTGCTAATGCTCGATTTTGACGAGTCCCTCTCCCAAGAGGAACAACTCCAATGGCTTCACTTTGTATCGAAGTTCCAACAGCTTTCAGGTCCTCTGATGGCAAAGGGCATAGAAGATACACTGTTCTATGTCTACAACCGTTTCATTGCCTTCAATGAAGTTGGCGGTCAACCCCCTCAAGCCGGGATTTCAGTTTTAGCCTTTCATAATTTCTGTCAGAATCGGCGGGATAACTGGCCCTTAACCATGAATACAACCTCGACCCACGACACGAAACGAAGTGAAGATATCCGCGCTCGTCTACAAGTTCTCTCCGAAATTCCAGAGGAGTGGGCGACCCAGGTCAAAGGCTGGCAGGAACTCAATCAGCAGCACAAAATTCGTCAAAACGGGCACCTCATTCCAGATGCGAATGATGAATACTTTCTCTATCAAACTCTTGTTGGAGCCTATCCTCTTGATGAAGCCGAGTATGTCTCATTTGTCGAGCGGATTAAGAGCTATCTGATTAAGGCCGTTCGAGAGGCAAAGGTTCACACGGCTTGGCTGCAGCCGGATACTGATTACGAAGAAGGATTTCTGAAGTTTGTCGAGAAGCTGCTAGAGCCTGCCGAGGACAATCGATTTCTGCCTCAACTGCGGCAGTTTCAGGAGTGGGTATCGTTTTACGGAGCCTTGAACTCACTCACTCAAACCTTGCTGAAAATCACTGCGCCTGGCATCCCAGATTTCTATCAAGGAACCGAGCTTTGGGACTTGAGTCTGGTTGATCCTGACAACCGCCGTCCCGTTGACTTTGAGCATCGGTTTGCCCTACTCAAAGAAATTAAACGAGGGCTCCAAACCCATCCCCTTGAACTACTGACAGAACTGAAGCAGAACTGGCGGGACGGACGACTGAAGCTGTTGCTCATTACTCAGGCTTTGGCAACTCGTAACCAGAACCAAGCGCTGTTTGAGGCAGGGAACTACGAACCGTTGGAAGTTCTGGGTCCTCTGTCAGAGCATATTGTCGCTTTTGCACGGCGGTATGATCGCGCCACCGTAATTGTGGTCGCCTCCCGGTTTTTCACACCTCTACTGAAGGCTGGAACCTTCCAAACCGGTGAATTAGTATGGGGGAGCGATACTTATATTGAGCTTCCCGCCGATTTTCCGACCTCATTAATCGATTCCCTTACCGGTCAGGCCATCCAAGCACAGGATGCGCTTCCAGTTAGCATAGCGCTAGAGCACCTCCCAGTTGCACTTCTTATCTCGAATTGATCAATGTTTGCCACAAATTGATCGAATCTTCGATTCGCTGCCAGAGGCCATCGAGGAGATGGGGGAGACAAGCAAGACAAGGCGAGCGACCCTGCCGTAGAGCGAAGCTCGTGCCGTAGGCTACTGGTTCGGCTAAGGAATGCGCGAGAAGGGGACAAGGTGAGGTGATTGCTCATCTGTAGCATAAATGAATCAATTTCATATTATTTAGCTACTTTCCAACTTTGTCCAATTATTACGGGAATCAGACTCATGCCGAGTGCGACTCCCCAACCATTGAAGCCTGGGTTAACGGTTTGCAAGGCATCTTTTAATCCTGGTAAATAAACAGCAGATAATAATAAACCCGTACAAATCACTAATGCACCCCAGATATAAGGATTAGTAGTTACTTCATTGCGAATCAAACCAGAACCGGGATCGCGCATATTAAAAACGTGCCATAATCTAGCAAATGCTAGGGTGAGAAAGGAAATGGTAACTGCTTTCTGTTCCTCCATCCCTAGGGTGAGCAATGCCAAAGCAAAGGCACCTAGTACCGGAATAGCAATTAATAATCCGTAAAGCGCGATCGCCCACCAATGTTTTGTCGTTAAGATAGATTCTTTGGCATCACGGGGAGGACGCTGCATCAAAGTTGGATTGCCAGGTCCCACCCCCAAAGCAAGGGCAGGGAAAACATCGTTAACGACGTTGAGATAAAGAATTTGTAGGGGCAATAAGGGTAAAGGTGCGTCAGTTAGGGAGGCAGCAGCAACGGCAATGATTTCTCCGACGTTGCCAGAAAGCAGATACAGGGTGAATTTACGAATATTGTTGAAAATTGCCCGTCCCTGTTCGACCGCAGCGATAATTGTCTTAAAAGCATCATCTTGCAATACCATATCGGCTGCTTCGCGAGCGACCTGAGTACCTCGTTTGCCCATCGCTACGCCAATATCGGCTTTTTTGAGGGCGGGGGCATCGTTTACCCCATCTCCTGTCATCGCCATAATCGATCCGGCTTCTTGATGGAGAGCAATTAAATTCAGCTTTTGTTTGGGACTGACGCGGGCAAAAATAGGAACTTGTCGCAGTCGTTCCCGTTCCTGTTGGGATAGTTCATCGGGACTTTTAAGCGCTTTGCCTGGTTCGGCTTCAACTTCTTCTTCGGTAGTCAAACCGACTGCCAGTCCGATATGACGGGCAGTTACCGGTTGGTCGCCCGTCACCATAATTGCTCGGATTCCCGCATCACGACAAGCTTTGAGGGCTTTTTTCACATCTTGGCGTGGCGGATCGAGTAATCCGATTACTCCTAATAAAGTTAATTCTTCGTAGGGATGAGCCTCAGTATTATCTATGGTTTTTTGAGCAAGCGCTAAGATTCTCAGTCCCTCTTGTGCCAAGCGATCGCATTTTTGTTGCCACGATTGATGTTCCTCTCTATTCATTACTCGGACCCCTTCCGCGGTCAGATCATGAGAACATACGGGTAAAATTGATTCGGGTGCCCCTTTCACTGCTACGCGATACTTCCCTGCTATTTCATGAAAGGTTGCCATCATTTTGGTTTCTGAATCGAAAGCCTCCTCTCGGACTTCTGGTTGTTGCGACAGGAGTTCATCCCGATTTAACCCCGCTTTTGCACCTACGGCTAATAAGGCAATTTCTGTGGGATCGCCAACAGCTTGATCTTCTGCTTCGGGTAAAGCTGCATTGTTACACAATACCCCCACTTCTAAAACCGCTCTGAGGATTTCATGACGAACCGGATCGACGGTTTCTCCTTCTCGGCTAAATTTTCCTGTGGTTTGTCCTTCTCCGCTTACTTCTACTTTGCCCGAATCTAACGCAATTTCGGTCACGCTCATCCGATTTTCCGTCAGCGTTCCCGTTTTGTCGGTGCAGATAATACTGGTTGCACCGAGGGTTTCTACGGCTGAAAGGCGATTGATGATGGCATGGCGTTTTGCCATGCGCCACATCCCCCGTGCCAATGCTACCGTTGCTACGATCGGCAAACCTTCAGGTACAGCAGCTACCGCAAGCGCGATCGCTGTTTCTACCATGAGGTACAAATCTCTACCGCCAATTATTCCTGTAACTGCAACTAAAAAGGCAATGGCAAGGGTAATCGAGATCAGTCTTTTCCCCAGACGATCTAGTCTTTTTTCTAAAGGTGTAATTTCCTCCTTGGCTTGTGCTGTCAGAGAGGAAATATGACCGAGTTCCGTATCCATCCCTGTTGCTACGACGACCCCTTCCCCAGTACCTCGCGTGATTGCCGTACCTTTAAACACCATATTTTTGCGCTCGGCTAAGGCTAAATCTCCCTCCAAGGTTTCAGTGGTTTTACTGACGGGAACAGATTCCCCAGTTAAGGTTGATTCATCTGCCTGAAGTTTAGAAGCCTCTAACAAACGTAAGTCCGCAGCCACTAAATCGCCTCCCTCCAAGATCACAATATCCCCAGGTACTAGCTCCTCGGCAGCAATTTCCTGGACATTAGCGCCTCTTTTCACCTTGGTTTTGGTTTTACTCAGTTGTTGCAAAGATTCCATCGAGCGCACTGCTTTAATTTCGGTAAAGAAACCAATTACAGTATTGAGCAAAATAGCAATGATAATCGCTACTCCTTCAATCCATTTCTGAAACGCCAAAGAGAGAATCGCTGCTACTGCGAGCAGGGCAATAATCGGGCTTTTAAACTGAGCGATGAAAATCTGCCAAGCACTGCGACGCTTAAATTCCTGGAGGCGATTTTTCCCATACTTTTGTTGTCTTTGCTTAACTGTGGCGTGATCTAATCCTCGCTCTGAATCTACTGATAGACGTTGCAGAACTTCATCTGTGTCCAAAGAAGTAGCTGCTTCTAAATCTACCTGGGGCGCGGTTTTAGTCATATTTAATTAATGCTTGCCGATTGAATCCCTCAATCTTGTCAGTTTGATGCCTAAATTTAATCGTTCTGGGGAAAGAAATTCTTAATATTTTAGTTGCAGCAATTTAGGTTTCGGCTGCACTGGGTAGGACTGTAGGCTGTGATTTATGTCTGCCCAGAATAGAATGATTTTCTTAATTATTGTCAATTAGTTCTGGTATTCCAGTCGCTTCCCATGTTTTCTTAAAGTGAGCCGGCGCGATCGCGCGCCACAGGACTAAGCCCCCAAGTACTAATGTCTGGAGTTCCTCCCCAGGTCTGGAAGTTGATGACCAATCAAGCCAATTGCGATCGAGCCAGCCAATAACAAGCCCATTTCTCTTTTTTGAGAGACAACTGCTTATATTTACGCCGTTAGTTGGATGACACTCAAAAGCAAAGAATCTGCCAAGATTAGCGATTAGCTACTCTGAAATATTCAGATTAAAAATTAATTAACCTACGGATCTCTCAGGATAAACAATAGCAATTGAGGTGAGTTATTATTGATCAAAAAGTTATTTTATCAGTTGCCGCTTGAATAGAATCGAGAGTTGCAATGCCCCATCTGTTTACCAATCGCCCCCGCCTCTACAACCCAATTGCAACCGATAAAAATGGAAATCATTACTTGGATTGGGAATCGATTAATGCCATTTTATATATTGTTGGCGGATTAACCTTTATTGCCGGGAGTATATTTTTTCTGCCTCGATATGATAGCCTTTCTGATATTGGTGCTTGGATATTTTTCGGCGGTTCTCTTGTTTATCTGGTAGTAACCGGTCAAGATTTATTAGAATCTAGTACCTATTTACGCCGTCAAAAACAACGAACAATTTGGAATTGGCTGGAATTTATCGTTGCTAATGTTTATGTAGCCGGAACCATCCTTTTCACGGTCGGGAGTCTCTTATTTTTATCACAAATTGACGCAATTGTTGCCGGTGGCTGGTGTTTTACGATTGGTAGTTTATTCTTTTTAATTGGCGCTTGTTTGAATGTTATTCAAATTGTTAAAGAAGGGTCATTTGTGAAGCTACAACTCTTAAATGCTACTGCAATTAGTTTTGCAATTGGTTCAACACTTTTCTTGATTGCTTCAATGCCTTACTTATCAGAAGCATTAAATCTCGAAGACAACAGGGTGTTATTTGCCTATGTGGGTTGGGAATATATTTTTGGCAGTATTCTTTTCTTTGCAGGGGGAATGATTAATTATCATCGTTCCTACCAAAGAAAACAGTATTACCAAGAAGACAGTGTGATGGTTGAAAGACGGAAAATCCTCGACTATGCCAAACATCGCAAGCACCATCAAAACTTGCCTGTTCCATCTTGTGAAATCAAGTTACCAGTGGCGCTAGAAGATGTTGAGGACACTGAGGAAACGTCAGAGACAGAAAGGCTGTATTTTCCCCAAATATAATTTAGAGACAAGGGTTAATCACAATTTTTAAACTGCTATTGGTTTGGGTAGCGCGAGAGCAATGGCAGATCATCCACTCGTTTGGTCGCTCTGGTGACAGGCTTGTTCATAAATGGGAGTATCATGAGTGACTAACTGTAAATGCTTGGGATTTTCCAGAAGACTTTCTGCACTTAAGAATCCGGCAATTGTCCAAGTTTGAAACCGTCTTGCTTGTCTGCCAATTAAGCGACCCTGACGACTGTCGTAATATTCCGGCCATTGGTCATTAGGTAACCGTTGTCGGGCAAGATCAAAGGCTTGCGTTGCTAGGTGAGTCCGTCCGGTTTTTTGAGCTGCTGCGGCTAATAGCCAGAGGAGAAAGGGCCAACTGCCTCCATTGTGATAGGACCAAGGCACATTCTTGGGATCAGATCCGGTGAGGGTGCGCCAATCTTGACCTTCTAGGGCAGGAAAACAAAGTTTCATCGGCATTTGTCCCACTAAATCTGACCAGCGTTGTTCTAATAAATCCATAATCCTTTGCGACTGGCTTTCTTTGGCGAGGGAGGTGACAATCGCCATTAAGTTGCCTTGGCTGAAAAAGCGATAATCAATGCGCCCTGGTCCCAAATTTCCCACAAAGTAACCGCCGGTTTCGGGTAACCATGCAATTAACCAATCGGGAATGGTATCGGGATAGATATTGAACTTGTTAATCGCACTTTCACCATATTCTTCCACCTCATAGCGATGAATCTCATTGAGGCGAGATAAATTTAGCCAGTAGTATTGGCGAATATGATAAGTCAAATGATTCACGCGGTCGCGCGCTGCTTCCAGGCAAGGATCATTATCGGGAGAGGCTGGTAGTAATTCTTCTGCGGAGCGCAATGCCATGTAAAATAAGGCTTGAATATCCAAGGGATGTCCATAAACGCCCATCCGCCGATCAATGGTAAATGACCCATCAGGCACCAACATGGTGGGCAACATTTCAAAGCGGGCGGTGAGATAGAGATCTAAAATGAGACGGATTGCGTTTTGAAACGCTGGTTGCTGGACAAGCCTCCAATCATCAGTGGCTTTAACATAGGCACGGAGAATTAATAACCACCAAAAGCAGGAATCGACCGGGGCAACCCGCGCGATCGCGCTTTCTCCAAAGTCAGGAATAATTTTCTCTCCCTCAACTTTAAAACTCGCTGGCATTAACCCTTGACCCGGCTGGAAACAGTCCATTTGCTTGCGACAGTTCTGTAAGAGTAATCCAAGAAAAAAGTTATCCGAAAGTGATCCAGGTTTAGCTCCAATCTCAACAAACCATTTCTCTAATCCTGGTAAACGTTGAAACTGCTTTTCAAGGTTCGCCATCGCTTTCTG
>JAAANX010000057.1 GCA_009909085.1 Cyanobacteria bacterium GSL.Bin1
ACCCTAAACAACTTTCGTTGTTTGAGTGGATAGGAGGTCAGGTAACTGATTTCCCAGAATCCCCCACTATAGCGTCAGCTTAGTGGGGGAGTATGTCAATTTACTAACCGAGATGCTTAGTCAAATGGGGCAAGGAAATGCTGTCACATTGCTTTCCATTCATACGGAACTAACGACACAAGAAGCTGCTAATTTACTTAATGTCTCTCGTCCCCATTTAGTGAAGCTCTTGGAAACAGGAAAAATCCCATTTCACAAGGTGGGAAATCATCGTCGTGTCCGTTTTGAGGATTTAATGGAGTACAAGGAAAGCATTGACCAGCAACGCATGGAGACTCTTGATAAGCTGACCGCACAAGCCCAAGAATTAAATCTGGGTTACGATTAAGTCACTATGCCGTCATCTTTTACTGTTTTGTCTGGCGATTGCGCTACAAAAGTCTAAAATGAAAGCAACACAGATTAACGGATTAATTAAGTCACTTGCAATGAATACAATTCACTTGAACTTGGAACCTCTCGTTCAGAATTTGACCCATGAGCAATTTTATGAACTGTGCATGGCGAATCAAGATATTGCAATGGAACGCAGTGCAACTGGAGAATTGATTATTATGTCCCCCGTTGGCGGTGAAAGTGGAGAACGCGAAGCAGACTATATCATCGATTTAGGTAATTGGAATCGCCAGACAAAACTGGGTAAGGTGTTCAGTTCCTCAACTGTCTTCAAACTTCCTAATGGCGGCGATCGCTCTCCTGATGCAGCTTGGGTCAAACTTGAACGTTGGCATCAGTTAACACAAGAACAGCAGAAAAAGTTCCCACCCCTGTGTCCTGATTTTGTCATTGAACTACGGTCTGAAAGTGATCGCTTGCCACCGCTTCAAGAAAAAATGCAAGAATATCTTGCCAGTGGACTACAGTTGGGATGGCTGATTAATCCTCAAGATCAAACTGTTGAAATCTATCGACCCAATCAGGATGTCGAGATACTCAACTTCCCTGCTACGCTCTCAGGAGAGGATGTCTTGCCTGATTTTAAGATGAATATCGAGTAGGCGGGATATGAAGTTAGACGCGAGTTAATTCGTTCTCAAAGTCATATTTTACTTCTTAAATGCGTGTCAGCCTATCCCATCTTGGACAAAAGTTTGGGCAATTATCCAAACTTGACCATGTAAGCCGACTAAAAAGTTACTATTTTTTGTCAGAACTTGCTTAACTTTTCTGGCTCTTCTAGAGTGAGTATGATAAGTTAATACCAATTAAAAAAGAAAAATAGAGACAATCATATAAAGTGATATCCCCCTAAACCTGACTGAATCTTGACTTAAAGCAGCCATTGATGGTAAAAGAAAATAAACTATTTTTTCATCAAAGTCACTTTTTAATAAAATGCCATCCTTGCTTAACGGTCGATTCGATAAAACCTGAGCCAATGGAGATGCCTTCTGAGCGATAGTAGTCGTAGTTGACAATTCGCGCTCGATGCTTATTGAGGTAGGTCACAAATCGGTCAACTCCCTCATGTTGCCAATCGTCAAACTGCGCGATTGCCAGATTGATCTGACCCTGCTACAACAGGGCTTCCACCCGGTCTAACCGGGGTTGGGAACCGCCAACTTTGCCCAGATTCTCGACGAGATGGTACCCGTCTAAAATCTCTCGTCGTTGTTCATCGCTGCCAATTTTCCCATAAATCTTCCAGATGCCATCATGACCATCGCCCAAGCCGGTCAACGGCAAAGTTAGCGGTTGCTGGTTCACCCACTTCACCAAACTGTCGTTGTCCTGAAAGAAGACATTGACAGCTTGCTCGTGCAGATTGACAGCTTTGTCGTCGCGCCATTCGCACTTCTCACCCAGCGGCGTTCTTAAACGGACTTTGCTGCCATCGACACTTATTTCATCAACGGTGGCTTCGACCCTCGGTGGCTCAAAGTCCTGTCGATGTACCAGGGGCTGTTGGGTACTGGCAGAAACAACTATCCCACTCAGCACTTTGATGTCTTCTGAAGCACGTTCATAAGAGCCATTGGCACTCAGCAAGAGACAGCACTTCTCCAGATCGGGACTCCATCGCGTATGACTTTTAACTTGCAGTCGCTGCCCCTGTTTTGCCGTCAGTTCGAGCTGTCCCAGGATGCTATGGATCTGCCGCCCTCGACCAGTACAGGTACCACTACTTGTCTGGATCAAAAACTGGCAATTTCTGGATTGACGTATTCGAGGAGATGCCCTCGCACCGCTTCTTCTATGCCAGAAAGAGTTTTCACCTGTTCTGGGGAGGACACGGTGGGGCAACTGAATTGCCCCACGTGAGCTGTTCGTTCACTTTCTTCATCGAGCAAGGCAGCGATGGCTTCGCCGGCGCCGGAGGCGCATCGCGCGAGCATGAGCGGCTATCTTGGTCTGTTTATCGGCATCCATAGGACACTCCTCGTCGGCGAGCGGGTAATGCTCAAAGCATAACGCTTTTCTCACTGCTTTAAACCTGAGCATTTATGCTCATTGCATAACTGGGATGCACTCAAACTTTTCCCGGGAATCACTTTTTCCTTCATTCAGCAGAACCTCGTCTCCTCCGGTGTCTTAACAGACAGTTACTCAACCGATAAAACGGGTGCAATTAATTTTTGACTATTAAAAAAGTTTTGCAAATGGTATAGTGGGAGGCTGTGACCTCTCTTAATTAATAACTATACTTAATCACGCTCACTACTGATCTAGATTGAGTTTCACATGATTTTTGAGGGCTATTGACTTTTTTCCCATTTCCTTAAGTTGTTACCAATGCTTCCTACCCCCTTTTCAAATAAGCGTAACCGAGCTGAACCAACAATTTTTCCTTCAATCAGCGCGATCGCGGAAACAGAGTACGATTCTCGCTGCGATGGGAAGCTCTAGCTAGCATGGAAACTCATTCCTGATGCCAACCCCGAGTCTTTTCCCTGAGCGAGCCTTGATTCGGGGGGCAAATCCCTACTTGATTGTTAATTCAAATCTTCATGCCCAAATTGGTATTTGCTAGGGCGCGATCGCGCCTTTCGCTAGTACCTGTTTTTATTGAATCAAAATGAGAGCAGACACTCACTAATGAGAGTAGGCACTCATTAAAAGTGAATCCGTTGAGCCAACAGTTGTTCTTCTAGGGCAGCAATGCGATTATAAGCTGCTGTCAGTTGGGTATTGAGACGACGAATTTGGATTTCTGGCGATACCTCTTCTCCGTCGGAAGCCGTTGTTCGAGAAGTATTCACGTCATCATCAAGTAAAACGTCTTTGTGTCCCATCATGGCACTAAAACCACGGTGATGGGAGTCCAGTTTTTCTTCGGAAGAGTCAGGCACAGCAGCATGATCGGAGTAGTTGCTTGTGCTTTGAGGCATTTGCAAACTCTCATCTAAACGGTTAGTGAGATGCTCAACGACCGCATAGAGGCGATCTATTTTTTGTTCGAGGGTGATAATATGATTTTCCAGTCGATCCATCAATGATACCAAGGGGAATTGTTCTACTATTACAGGCAGTAATCGACCTGCTCTTTGACTATGTTATTCCCTTGATCAATATATGTCTGAATATTACGGATTCATTTAATTTTTCAGCTTTATGTTAAACCGTCGTAAATTTTTATTAATGGCTCTATTTGCCACCATTGCCCCGATTTTGGAATCTTGTAGTGTTGGCAACAATTCCCTGACGATCCGAGTGTTAAAAGACTCAATTCCATCCCAACTTTTAGGTAACTTTCACAAGCAATTTCAACTCAACCGACAGTTAGATATAAAACCGGTATCGCAGCTAGAAAGTCTTTATGAATTTCTAGAAAAGTTAGCGCAAGAAGAAAGTAAAAAAACGGCAAATTTGGTGACATTAGGTGATATTTGGCTGCAAAAAGCTATTAATGAAAACTTAATTCAACCTTTAAGTGTCGCTTCCGTGAACAATTGGCAAAGGTTGCCGCCTTCTTGGCAACAGTTAGTGCGACGAGATGCACAAGGCAATGTTGATCAAACAGGTCAAATTTGGGGAGCACCCTATCGCTGGGGAAGTACAGTACTTGCTTACCGAAAAGATAAGTTTCGTGAAGCTGGATATAATCTGCCAACCGATTGGCAAGATTTGTGGCGGGAAGAATTGCGCGATCGCGTTTCTTTACTCGATCAACCCCGAGAAGTAATTGGATTAACGCTAAAAAAACTGGGATACTCTTATAACACAACCGATTTGGACAAAGTTCCCAATTTAAAAACAGAATTAGCCACCTTACATCAACAAATTAAATTTTATAGTTCTCAAGCCTACCTTCAGCCCTTGGTTTTAGCGGATACCTGGTTAGCAGTCGGTTGGTCGAGCGATGTTCTCCAGTTACAAACTCGTTATCCGGATATCGAAGCGGTTATCCCGACTTCTGGAACGGCACTTTGGGCAGATGTGTGGGTTCAACCTTCGAGTCAGCAAAGTCTTTCTGAACCCATGTCGCAATGGATTAACTTTTGCTGGGAAATGGAAGCGGCAAGTCAAATTGGACTATTTACCAATGCTTCTTCGCCAATTTTACTCAATACCAAGCGTGAAAAGTTACCTAAAACCTTACAACAAGATGCTTTACGGATTCCGCAACCCACTTTGTTGGAAAAAAGTGAATTCTTATTGCCTTTATCTCCTCAAACCAAAGAACAATATCGAAGGATTTGGCAAGACATGCGAACCAACAGTCTCTAACTTATCTCACTCCTCAAGGCAGTATTAGTGTAGTGCCTCATCTTTTTGACACAGAGCAAAGAATTGTTCATTATTAGGGAGTAATGCGAGATTGAGGGGAGAGGGGTGGGAGACCAGAAGTTATTTTTATGATCTCGCACGCCAGACAAGGATAAAAACTCATGTGGACAGAGATTGCCCAAGAAATTGCCCAAGCAACTGGAAAACCCTTTGCGATTAAAGACCGTCATTCGGTTGGGGGCGGTTCGATTAATCAAAGTTATGCCATTACAGATGGTACCGACACTTATTTTCTGAAGTTTAACAGCGCTTCCGAGTACGAAATGTTTGCCGCCGAAGCAGTGGGATTAAAAGAAATGTATGACACCCACACGATTCGGATTCCACAGCCCATCTGTTGGGGCACCACAGACAATGCAGCCTATATTGTTATGGAATGGCTTGAATTTGGACGCGGTGGCGGTTCTCAAGTTTGGGAGACCATGGGAAAACAACTCGCCGAGATGCACCGGAAAGGCATCGCGGAACAATTTGGTTGGCATCGCAATAATACGATTGGTTCTACCCCGCAAATTAATACTTGGCTGGATAATTGGGCAGACTTCTTTGCTGAACATCGCATTGGCTATCAGGTGCGATTAGCGAAACGACGAGGCGGAAACTATCCCGATACGAAAAAAGTTGTGGAGAAGGTGCGGGAGGTGTTAGCGGATCATCAACCGCAACCGTCGCTGGTGCATGGCGACTTGTGGGGTGGTAATGCTGCCGTGACGAAAGATGGGGAACCAGTCATTCTTGATCCGGCAACTTATTACGGCGATCGCGAAGTCGATATTGCCATGAGCGAATTATTTGGCGGCTTTCCCGCAGGGTTTTATCAAGGCTACAATGTGGCTTGGGAACTGGATGCCGGTTACAAACAACGGAAAGAACTCTACAATCTTTATCACATCCTCAACCACTTCAATCTCTTTGGTGGCGGTTACGGTTCCCAAGCCAGCCGCATTATTGACCGTTTAATGCGCAATTAAATATCGTCTGGTATTACCCATTGGGTGGGTTCTGGGGGTTGGGCGCGTTTCTTTCTCACGGCTTCTTCGGCCATGTCTAGCATTTGGTCGAGGGAGGTATTGTTAATAAATTGAGAGGCTTCTGCAGCATATTCTTTGTGCGGGCATTGATCGCCTAAGACGCAGCCATTCACACAGGCTTCTGCGCAGTTGATTTGGGGTTGCATGGGACTCCTCTTGTGTTTTGCGTGTATCTTGGACATCAGTGTTCTCTTCACAGCTTAGCTTATACCCCACATTCCGCACCCTCAACTGTCACATCGTCGGTTTAGCGATACCAATAGAGGAAATTGATTAATTCCACCACCAAATTTGAGGGGGAGAATCAAGGTCAATTCTTCCCGTTTCTCATTAAGTGATAATAATTGACAAGAGAAAAGCTGATGATTACAGCCAGTTCCCCATCCTCTGCAGTAAAAGGTTCTACCTTCAGCCCCAGTGCTTGCAAATCATCGAGCATTCCTTCAATTTCAACTCCTGCTGAGAGCGACTTTTGAATCAACACGAAACAATGTGAGACGTTTCAAGATTACTGCAACCAACCTTGAGTCCGCTGTTGCAATCTTTGTGTCAACAGCCAATATAGAATTCTGACACCAATACTTTAGAACCAGCCCTTTCAAGGTGTGAATTTTGTGGTCTTAATTTTGGGATAAAATCTTAGCAGTAGAAACATGAGGTCGATTAGCACGACGAGTGCGTTTTCGACATCGTTTGTTCAAAAACCTTTCCCCCCTCAACCGAACCAATGTCGCGAAACTTCCCAGCTCCATGCCAAGGAAGACATTTATCCTCTCGAATGATAAAAAATCCTTTGTGTGAGGCAATCCCGCTATTTCTCTCAAATAGCTGATCAAGTTTTTGGGGAGATAAAAATTTTTCCATCAGTCCACGAACCATGACTGATACGGGGCTTTCCTCTATAAAACGCTCAAGGACTTGACCAAAAACCATAATGACGATTTCCCAAATGCTGAAAATTGATTTCCTTAATGAACTACAATTTGGGAAAAATCACAAGACCTTGAAAGGTCTGCTCCTATTTAATTAAGTAATCGACAATATTCAATCTGAATCAGTAACTGACGTAATAATCCGAGGGAGGCGATGTTTAAACCCGCATAAAATTTCCCAAGAAATGGTTCCCAACGCTTGTGCCCAGTCTTCTGCTGTAATCCGATCTTGACCTTCTTCTCCAATTAAAGTCACCATATCTCCCGGTTGGACATTGTCACAATGAGTCACATCTAACATTAATTGATCCATTGTAATTGCACCAATTTGGGACACTCTTTTTTCCTTTAAAAGCACTTTTAAACGGTTAGACAGATTGCGAGGAACACCGTCGGCATAGCCAATTCCCACAACCGCAATGCGACAGGGGCGATCCGTAACAAATTGATGTCCATAGCTAACCCCAGCACCCGCAGGGAGGTCTTTAATTTGGGTAATACGAGCTTTAACTTGTAAAGCGGGTTTGAGGCGGGTAATTCCTGCTAATTCTGGGGAAGGAGACAAGCCATAAAGGGCTAAGCCGATGCGCACTAAATCATAGTGAAAACGGGCATCTCGTAAAGTGGCAGCAGAGTTGGCAAGATGGAGACAGGGTGGCGTAAAGTTAATGGTTTTTAATTGCGCGATCGCGCTTTCAAATCGTTCCCGCTGTAACCGCATAAACGTATCATCTTTTTCATCGGCGGTCGCTAAATGAGAGTAAAGACTCTTGATTTCTAATTCTGGATATCCTCGAATCGAAGAGACAAAAGAAACGGCATCTTCCCACAGTACCCCTAAACGCGACATTCCTGTGTCTAACTTTAAATGGACGGGTAAGGTTTTTCCCATTTTTCGTAAAGTTTCCGCGAAAAAACGCCCTTGTTGCGGGGAACACAAAGTGGGTTCTAAATGCCAACGACTGAGGGCTTGAATCTCTTCTACTGTATTAATCGCCCCTAAGACGAGAATGGGTGCAGTAATCTCAGCTAGACGGAGATCAATTCCTTCTTGTAAGGTTGCTACAGCAAAGGCATCTCCTCCCGCATTGATTACAGTTTTTGCCACTTTTACCGCACCATGACCATACGCATCAGCTTTCACCACCGCCATCAAGCGGGTGTCTGGGGATAATAATTGTTTGATCGCTTTTACATTATGGGATAAGGCGGTTTCATTAATTTCTACCCAAGCGCGATCGGTGTTTAAGGATGACTGAGAGGACACCTTAACACCATTTTGACTTAAGACCATGAATCACTCCTCACTCACAAACCTACAATCCAATGTTGTTATAACTTTACCAAGTTCATGGCATAACAACTGGTTCTTGAGACAATCTTCCTAACACAGCCTTGTCATAAAAGGAAAGAGCAAACAGTTTCAGTATTTCTAGATACTGGTTAAGGTTTCTTGCATATTTAATTTTGAATGAGTTTCTCTACTAATCTATAGACTCCAGTACCTGTTGTAGTTGGAAGTTGACAAGTATCTAACTGTTTTGCATGATTGATTGCGTCTTGAATGTGGGGTTCTAATTTACTCACGTCATACTTGGCTTTATCATATTCTTTTCCCAATAACTTAGTTAACTCTTTTTCACACAATTTAGTCTGAGGAGGTGTTTTAGGCGTTTCCTGATGTAGGAGAAGCCAGAGTTCAAAGGAAGGATTGCTAATTGCACAAAAATAGTTTTCTCTTTTATTACACTGATCAATAATTTCTTGAAGTTGTTCCTTAGTATGCCCATCTGGATGAATTGCATCATGATCAATAATAACCCATAACTCATCTCCTAACTTGAGATCAAGATTCTTCTTACTTACTTCATTGTAAAGACGTTTCATAACAGCTTGTGGAGAAGAATTTCCTTTTTTTGTTCGTAGTATTTTGATTTGAACATTCTTTCTATATTCTGGACTTTTAAAAATGTTGAAATATATCTCTTCTGTTTTCTCACCTTCTGTTGCAATTAGGTAAACTTTATTTATTTTTCGTTTTTTAGATTTTCTAGTAAAAGCTCTTTGCTGCTTAGCCATCTAACTTTGATAACTGACTATCACTTAAGATTATTTCTTAACTGGTAATTGTAAAGCACGAATGTTTCCTAAGAAAGGAATTGCTCCATATCTTCCATAAAGATAATCTTTCCGTATATTTTTACTTTGAGAAGGTTGGAAATCATATAAAGAGTAAAGGTCTGTTGAACCTGTTTCTGGCTTTTTCTCTACAAACCAAATTTCGTCTCGACGTAATAAATCTAAGTCCAGAATATTCGTTTGATGTGTTGTGACAATCAACTGACTAGGATGAGTAGAATTTTCCTCATCAAGATGAAGTTCAACAATCATTCGAGAGAGTTGAGGATGTAAACTACGATCAAACTCATCGACGATAAAAACACGTTCATCATCTTCTCCTGATAATAACAACTCATATAAAATAGGAGATAAATCTATTAATCTCTGAGTTCCATCAGATTCTTCGTAAAACTCAAATGATACTTTTCCTCTTTGATTAGAAATGGTGTGAATAGGTACTAGTTTTAAAATATGAATTTGCTCATCTTTTTTTATTGCTGCAAATCTAAATTTTGGTGCTTTCACGAAAAAACCATCTGCATCTGATAATCTTTCTTTAATTAATTCTTCTGCATCTTCAGGAAAATCATTGGAATCATCAAGACTAATTTCTTCAGTTTCGATAGACGTAATACCAGTATCAGCATCGCGTAAAATCTTACCAAGAAAATCTTGAAATGTCTCATGCTGATCCATTTGAAATTCTACAGGAATATATGGTTCCATTGGCTCAATAATAGTAAGAACTCTACGAAACCATTCATAAGCAGGTTGAAAATAACTAATATTTTGTTCAATACTTTGATTTAAAAAAAGTTGATTGGGTAGTGTTCCTTCTCCGAAAACTTCAAGCAGTAGTTGTGCTTTTTTATCAAGTTTTTTAAAGAATGAACCAAAGTTAAACTTTGCTTTACCATTAGAATCTGTAGTACGCTCAAATAATTGATGTTCTGAATGACGTGTAAAGTTAATTAACCATTCTTTATAAATCAAGCGTGAATCAAGTTCAAATCCATACTCATACATTTGCTTTCCTACTTTAAATTCAATTGCAAATTTAGCAGGAAAGTTAAGACAATCTTGGCTTAGACGAAAACGTTGGATCGGAATCATTGCTTTTGGTTTGACTCCTTCTAAAACCATATCTTGAGCAAATTTAATAACTTTTACTAGGTTCGATTTTCCCCCAGCATTCGCCCCGTATATGGTAGCAAAGCGATTTAATCTAATGTCATTCTTCTTTTTCTTTGGAAAAATGTGATGAGCATGATTCTTTTCTGGAGATGGAATCATACTAAACTCTATTTCCTCTTTGAATGAATATAGATTTTCTGCGCGAAAGCGAATTAACATAGTTGGTGAGTCATTAAAATAAAAAGCCTTTCTTAAAGACAGAGAGATAGCATGGCTAATTAACTTAATTCTGTCACAACTCGTTCTTGTAATAAAACTTGTTCGGTGAGCAAATCTTCAACGGTAATGCGTAACGATCGCTGCTGATCGACCCAAAATTGAATTTTAACGCGATCGCGCCCTGGACTTCCTGCTGGATTTAAATTCGCAATCGTTTTGGCATCTTCATTTAAAGGAATGACATTAGTTTCCGAGTCATCTAAGGTTCGTGTAACGAGACGATTGCCATCAAAATAGACTTCGGTGCGTCCACTACTTTCTGACCCCAGTTCCCCGATAATGAGTTCAAGACTGGGCTGATTTTCAACCGAAGCCCCAAGGGTTAATTCCACAGGGGTTGCCATGGGATAAGGTTGTCCGGCTTTAATAATGGGATGCCAACTGTGTTTATTTTCGCGATAGTTCCAGTAACGAATGCCATAGCTGTGATAGAGAAAATCTTGCAGTTGAAACCCTTGGGCCAGTTGTAACGCACCAGACGCGATCGCGCTAAAGGGACGATCACATTTAATTTTACTCGGGTTAAAATACTGTTCTAACCATTGTTGTAGTGCGGGAATTTGTACCGTTCCCCCAACTAGCAACACGGACTGAATTTCTGCCACTTCAATCCCATTGCGTCGCCCTTGTTGCAACACTTGGGTCATCAAATCATCTAGTTGCTCAAAAAACTGATTCTCCCGTAAAATTTCCTCAAAGCGATCGCGCTCTAATTTTAATTCCAGGGTATCTAGAGTTACTTCATCAAAATAGACTTCTTCGGCGTGTTCTTGAGAGGATAATTGGACTTTCAAACGTTCCGCCAACCGTGTCGTTAACGCTGACTTCTCAATTCCCTGTGTCTTGGCAAAATAATCCACCAACCAATCATCAATATCCCCGCCGCCTAAATTTGCCCCTGCTTTCCCGTAGACTCGCGCCGTTTTTACCTTCTGCGAGGACTTTTCTCCCAGTAACTTATCTCCCCATTTCAAGATAAAGCCGAGGGGTTGTTTCCCTTCTTCTCCCAGATTAAGTTGAACAAGAGAGAAATCAACGGTTCCGCCGCCAAAGTCAATCACTAGTAAAACATCATCCTGAGTGGTTCCATAGCCTAAGGCTGCAGCAGTGGGTTCATCTAGCAAACGGACTTGTTTCGCTTCAAGATGGGCGCAAACTTGCGTTAACCAATTGCGATACGCTTCAAAACTATCTACGGGAACCGTTAACACCAACGACTCGATATTCGTTTTCGCTTCCGCTTGCAGCTGCTGGGTTAAACATTGCAAAAACCATTCCCCCGCCTGTTCAAAATCAACGGTTTTTCCATCTAATTCCGGGAGAAACCCTTGCACTGGCGCCGCAATTCCCCGCTTAAACCCACGGAAAAAACGGGGATCGGATTTCACATCGAGAGCGCGATCGCGCACCGCTTGACCGACGACAACTTGTTCTTGGTTTGCATCTTCCACATACAGCAAACTTGGAATTAACGGCGGGTTATTCGGTAACTGTTGAGAAATTCCTGAGAGGAGAACGACTTCTGCTTGTTCTGTCGTTGCATTCCAACGAGTAATCACCGTGTTGCTAGTTCCAAAATCAATCGCGTAGTTTGCGCTTTCCGTCATTGTCCGAGCAGTTTTACTTTTGCCAAGGCTATCAAACTATAAGCCTAACATAGCCCCTGCTAGCAAGGATTGGGCTAGAGATATTTCCCGATTAGTTTGTACCTAGTGTTTTTCCTTGCTATTGTGAATTAAACGATGAAAGAATTGCCAATATATACATATTGATGTAGATAAGCGCAAGTCATGATTGTCGTTGCGCTTTCGCTTATCTTCCGAGGAGTTTGACAACACCAATGCCGCCGAAGTATAAGCCTAAAACAGCCCCAGCCAGGAGAGATTGAGTCATTGGATCAGTTGAAGGAGTCAAAATTGCACCGAGTACCACCGAACCTAGGACAATATACCGCCATCCGGAAATCATGGTTTGGGAAGAGACAATTCTTAAGAGTCCTAACAGCACTTGAATAATCGGAATTTGAAATGCCAAAGCGGTACTAAACAGCAACAAGAGAACGAAGCGAAAATATTTATCAATCGACCACATTTGGTCAACAACATCCTCACCGTAGTTAATAAAGAACTTCAATGCAGCAGGAACTAAAGCATAATAAGCAAAGACTAAGCCCACGCCGAAGAGTAAAGTTGACCCGACCATCACCGGAACCAGGAGACGACGTTCTTTTCGTGTCAAGCCGGGAATAATAAATAACAGAATTTGATAAACAATAAACGGGCTTGCTACCAGTAAGCCACTGTAACCGGCAACTTTGATTGACACAAAAAAGTATTCACCGGGCGCCAGTTGCAAAAATTTTACCCCTTGCGCGGGAACTTGTAAGGCTTCCACAATCGGTCGTACAAAAATAAAGCAGCCAATAATCCCGACACCCACTGCAATCAAGGAATAAAAGATCCGCCAGCGGAGTTCTTCGAGATGGTCAAAAATCGACATCTCGGTTTCATTCGGGATTTCATTCAGATAGTTTTCTTGAGCGCGATCAGTTTCTGTAGGAGTTTCGACTGGGGACATTTCCGGGTTAGCTTGTAGCTTGTTGTATAACGTTTTTCTTTCCTATTCTATCTAAGGTGTGAGCAGTCGTATTGATTGGGACTAAACTCAGATCAAGAGAAAACTACGGATAAAATCAACTATTCTGGCTAGATTTGAGATTCGACAAGTATTTTGTCATGCTATTTACTAAAAAAATACAATTGAATTACAGTCAATTGCACTTGACCAAAATAGACTTTATCTCTGTCATCTGAGAGAGTATAATCCCTACAAATTGAGGGAAGTTGGTTCGCGAATGAGTCACTTATGCTGGGTTTATAAGCGAAGCAAGACGACTGCTGGAGGTCGCAATGAAACGATTTATTCCCTTTTTATTTAGTCTTGGCGTGCTAATTACCCCACAATTAGGCGTAATGGCAAACGAAACAACAACGGAAGCCGTGAATCGGGATAACCAGCAATTGCTCTCGCGTGCTGCTCATTATCAAGCGTGGACCTTACGGGGCAATGAAGCCTTAGAAAAGGGCAACTATGATCGCGCGATCGCGCTTTATGATCAAGCCATTGCTATTGATGGTCAGCAACCCTTAGCTTGGGAACAGCGGGGAGATGCCCTGACTCAAAAAGGTCAATATCAAGCAGCACTAGAAGCGTATAATGAAGCTCTGAATTTGGCAGAGGAAAAACAACCGCAATTGCAAGAAAAAGTGGAAGCCATTCATGAAAAATGGGCGCAACAATTACAAGGTTAATAATTGCATTGCTTACTGCTTGCCACAGGATTGTTTTTGAGAGTTAATCCGTTGCTGAACCCGTTGAGGAATTCCTAAGATAGCGCGATCATACAATTGTTTGAATTCTCGTTCATAATGGGCAGCAACCGTAGGATTCTGAATCACTAGAACAAATTCATCATTTTTATGGTTGGCTGAGGCTGACCAATTATGGGAACCGGTAACAACTATTTTTTGGTCAATCACTGCAAATTTATGGTGTAATTTATCGCCTTTAGCAAGTTCAGAAACGCCTACTGTAGAAATCGGAGACGACCAAGGCTGATTATTGGCTTCTTCTTGGCAATTTCGTAATAAAGCCACTCCTAACATATCTAAACCTTCACTGTAGTAGCGATAGGCAAATCCAGAATCAATTAATCCCTGAACCATCGCGCCCTTTTGATGGACTTGTGCCAAAGTATTCACTATTTTCTGATCAGTAAAAACAAATAAAGCCAAATTCACAGTTGTTTCCGCCTCTGCTAATTGTTGGCTAATGAAACCATTACTACTTTTGATCCAGGGCTGCGTTTCCGAAAGCGGTGAAAAATGAACTTCTACTGTGCTATCACCCACTTGTAAGGAAGAAAATTCGCGGATTTTTTTATTTAAACCAAACTGACTATCTTGGTTTCCCCCCACACCATCCCCCCACATTAAATTAAATTCTTCTAAGAAGATTTTGGCGAGAGGCTCACTTTTAATCGTTAATAAATTATTGGCATTCCCTTGCGTATCGAGGTTATTTAAATCGCCATGGATCCCACTCAACGTAAAGTTGGCAGACGTTGCCACCAGCATTGTTTCATCAATAACCATAAACTTGTGGTGCATTAAACCACTGCCTTTACTGCCATCTGCTGTATCATCCAGAATCGGAATTCCTGCGTTCTCTAAAATAATTAAGGCATCACGGGCTTCAATTTCGGTTGGGGTGAGCGTTCCATCTTGGTTAAGATCAATAAAGTCAAATCCTGCCTGATAGCGACTTTGATTCCGTTGCGTCATCTGAGCAACTTCACTTTGAGAATAACGACTCCAAGGACGACGATAGTTATTTTCCACCAGCACCCGCACCTCAACTCCTTCCCGCTGTTTTTCCGCTAAAGCCTGAGCAATTTTCGGGAGACGAAATTCTTGTACTGCCACCACAATACTTTCCTGGGCAGATGAAATTTCCTCAATAATAATTTGTTCTAAGTTATCTCCTGGGCGTTCTTGTTGCCGATAGGGATCAGTATAGTTCGCTCCTTGAGCATAATTGTGATTAAAGTAAGCTTGAATCAACGGATCTTGAGGAAGCGGTTGTGGGCGAATCATTTCAGTGGTCTGATTCTGACCCCTACAACTACTTAAGGTCAAGAGAAAACTGCTAACAACCGATAAGAGCAAATAGCGATTGAACATCATTTTTGCAATTAGGAACATAAGAGGGTCTTTCTCCCTCATTCTGCCCAGCTTAATTGTTCTTTTAAACTGGATAACAGTTCCTGCATCGACTGGGGATGACCCGGTAAAATTTTAGTCGCGACTTCTTTGAGGAGATCGTGAAGCGTCTTTTGTTGCAGTAACTGTTGGGGACCTGCAATAGCGAGAATGGGTAAATTTTTAATCACGCTGAGTTGCCTTAAGCCTTCGATGATCTCAGAATCGGCTTCGATTCCTTCCAAATCTAATAATAAGAGATCCGCCCCTTGCTGCTGCACCTGTTGATAAACTTCTCCCCAAGAATGAGCAAGGGAACTGCGATAACCTGCCGTGGCTAAGTATTGAATGAAAGCATTTAACCATTCTGAACCAACATTATGGCAAGGGGTTTTCAGTCTTTTCCCATCTACCACAACCACATAAGGAGCAATATGCCTCGGGGGGGGATTGATGCCGGCTGCAAACTGTAACACTGACCACAGAGAATTTTGAGATTCCCCAGGATCAAGATTCAGACAAGGATAAACGGATAATTTCCCGATTTGATGCGCTAAGCGAGCCGTTTCTGCATCGAGACAGACAATGGGTAAGTTACACAGCGTGTCTTGTTCACTGAGTTCTTGAATAAAGTGGCGTGGGATTTTTTCACCCGTGAGGAGTAAGACATCCGGATGCCAGATGCGTTGTAAGAGTTCCCCTTGTTGGGGATCATCGGCTTCTAAAATGCGATAGTTGAGGTTTTTCTGCTGAGTTTGCGGGGGAGTGCTTAAAATTTCTGTAACCGGATCTCGCTTCGGCGGGGCGGTTACCCCAGAATAGTGTAATCGTAAGACGGTTAAAGATTTACGATAAGTCGAACGAGGGGAAGCACAAGCAGCTAAGGCATCTTGGAGACTGTTCTTTTCTACGGGTAAGGAGAGAAAGGAATCTGCCCCATTACTCATGGCTTCTTGTTTTTCGCCGCGCGTTCCTGTCACAACGATGGGCAAATTGCTACTGCTAGGATGAGATTTGAGTAAGGTGAGCACATCCCAACCGGAAAGCATCGGTAAAACCGGGTTCAGGAGAATCGTGCAAGGTTGAAAGGTCCGGGCTTTTAAAAGGGCTTCTGTCCCCGATCGCGCGATCGCGACCCGATATCCTAATTCTCGCAGTTGTTGGGTTATCTGATTCAAATATTGGGGAACCGCTTCTACCACCAATACCAGTTTTCCGGCAATTTGGTGAGAATGCGCCTGGGGATGAAAGGGTTTCGGCGGTGGCATGGGAGGCAGCAATAAGGTAAATTGAGAGCCTTTCCCTGCTTCAGAAATAAACGAGACATCTCCGCCATGGGCATGGGCTAAACGTTGCGTTAAGACCAATCCTAAGCCAGTCCCCGAAAATTGCCGGGTCATCGGATCTTCTAGCTGCTGGAATTTCTGGAAAATCAAGTGTTGAGACGATTCGGGGATCCCAATCCCAGTATCCCAAACCGTAAAGGCAATCCACCCTTCCCACTGACTCACGTCTAACCCCATTTCTCCACTCTCTGCGGTGAATTTGCGGGCATTCGAGAGTAAATGTACCAGCATCTGACGTAAGCGGAGTTCATCGGCGATGATGGTTTCTAAACCTTCTTCCAAGTTAAGAGTAAATTCTGTGGGCGAATCGGGGGTTTGTTGTTCGGCTTCTTGATAAGCGCGATCGCACACTTGCTTAAGATAAACGACTTCCGGATGTAACTGTAATTGCCCAGTTTCTAAACGCGCTAAGTCTAGCAAATCATTCACCAAATTCATCAATTGACGACCACTTTGATAAATTTGGTTGACATATCGTTGTTGACGTTGATTGAGATCGCCAAGGCTTTTTTCACCGAGTAAGTTGGATAAGCCAACAATTGCGGTTAGCGGGCTTTTTAGTTCGTGGGTAATGCAAGCTAAAAACTCATCTTTGAGACGATTTAACTGGACTAAATCTGCATTTTTCGCCGCTAGTTCTTTACACAGTTGTCGCTGTTCTGTAATGTCTGTGGCAATAACCACCCAGAGGGAACCAAACTGACTGTCGGGAAGACTGAGGGTGATAAATTGCCAGACTCCTGAGGTTTTGGTGGTTGTCTTTTCCTTCGGATCAGCTGATAAAGGAAACAAAGGACAATGGGTTTTCTTGCTTGCGACCTTTTGGGATGTCGTCGCTGACGGTTGCGCAATGATGTTACACCATTGTTTCTCTTCCACCGAGGTATCACCGCTAGATAAACAACAATTTTCGGTGTGAGTGCAAATTTTTTCCCGCCATTTTGCATTTTGATGTAACAGTTTTCCCTCGTTAGTTTGTAGCATTAAAGGGAGGGGCAGTTTCTCCAAAAAGTCCAGTAAGGGCTGCAGATGCCATTGAGTTGGAGGCGATGGCTGTTGTTGCTCTCGCAACAGAACTTGTAAAATGCTTTCTGTATCTAACTCCCCTCGTAATTTTCCCTTGCGATCCACTACCAAAATTTTTTCGTCATCGCCCCCATTTTCTAAATAAGGCAATAACTGTTGTAAGCTGATGTGTTCTGAAACAGTCGCAACAGGCGATAAGAAAGACATGAGAGATGCATCCGCCGCCATTTTATCCGTGATTCCTTGTAAAGCGGTTCCCGCAGAAATAATCCCCAAAGGAAAGTGAGCCGCATTAACAACGACTAAAAAATCACTGTTGTCATCTCGAAAAGAGGGGATGATGGTTTCCAGTGTCTGCTCGGACTGACAATAGGGAACGGACTTGATAAATTGTTCTAACGTCGAATCGCAATTAGACATAGGATACTTCGGGAACTTAGGATGCAGTTTGTGCTCGCTTGAGAAGTCGCAGATAATCCATATTTGATCAAACTCCTTTTTGTCTTTTTGTTAGTGCGAAAATGTTAAATTTTTATAAAGGGGTGTACTTTGGCTGCGATGACTGGCATTCCTTGAGTGACCCACAGTCGCAATAGCTAAGGGACGATCTTGCCAGGGTTTTTACACCCGCATGAGTTTCCCATTCGGATTTGAGTGGTTTCTGTCGCAGATGACACCGGGGTTGGCATCCCGTGTTTCCTGCGACTACTCATCATCGCATAACTGACCCAATTCTGCCGTGTCTTCCTAAATTAATAATTATCTAAGACTTTGTCTGCTCAACTGTTTCTCTGTTTATTTACAACCCGCCCTGATCTCGCCCAATCTCTCCAGGAGATTTTGGGCAATGACCCTTATCATTTGCGTGTTTTTGACTCCTCAGACGCCGTTTTAGACTATGTTCTCGATCAAACCGAGCAGATTGACTGCCTAATCTTACACCAGGGTCAGGGGATAGAAGCGGTAGTGACCTCCTTACGGAATGAAGGTAAACTTTTACCTGCCGTCATTTTAACTACAGAATCTGATCGTCAAAGCCTAGTTTATCACCCTGCTCAAACCTATCTTGCCACGGAAGCGTTAGCAAAAATTCCCGGCGTCATTGAAGGCGCGATCGCGGATTTCCTTAAACTCACTCCCGATGTCAGACCGCAATTTGAGATTGAACAGATTAATGAATTTTTAACAATCAAGCAACATCGTTTAACAGAAAAATTACAAGAGCGACTGGGATACAAAGGAGTGTACTATAAACGAAATCTGCAGGATTTTTTTCGCAACCTCACCGCTGAGGAAAGAAATCATTTACTTTCTGAACTTACCGAAGAATACCGTCTCATTCTTTTAGAATATTTTAACAAAGCAACAGAAGTCAATTCAAAAATTGATCAGTTTGTTACTAAGGCTTTTTTAGCTGATCTTTCTGTTTCGCAACTGATGGAGATTCACATGGATTTAATGGATCAATTCTCCCAACAATTAAAACTAGAAGGTCGCAGTGATGAAATCTTATTAGATTATCGTCTAACCTTGATTGATATTGTTGCTCACCTTTGTGAAATGTATCGCCGTTCTATTCCCATAAAAACTGCGAAATAATCAACAAAATTAAGTTATAATTAAAATTCAAATGCAATCGTCGCGATGGCTTGGTATTTCTTATGAATACATCTTCTAAAAAAACTTATGTCTTAAAACTTTATGTTGCCGGAAATACCCCTGAGTCAGTCCGGGCTCTCAATACCCTAAAAACCATTTTAGAAAAAGACTTTCAGGGGGTTTATGCGCTGAAAGTAATTGATGTTTTAAAGAATCCACAACTTGCAGAAGAAGATAAAATTCTCGCTACTCCAACTCTTGCCAAAGTTTTACCCCCACCGGTGAGGAAAATTATTGGCGATCTCTCAGATCGCGAAAAAGTCTTAATTGGCTTAGACCTCCTTTATGAAGAAATTGGTAATGATTACGAAGAAGAATTTCCTGAATAGAACGAAAAAAAATCAAGAATTGATTGTTAAGGATTAGCATGACTGAACAAGAACAACAAAAATCAGAAAAATTAGCCCGGAGTGTCCAAAAACTCAAAACCATGATTGAAGGGTTTGATGAAATTAGTCATGGTGGCATTCCTGTGGGTCGAACCACCTTAGTCAGTGGCACATCCGGAACAGGGAAAACCCTCCTTGCCATTCAATTTTTATACAATGGGATTCAACAATTTGATGAGCCAGGTGTTTTTGTCACCTTTGAAGAATCTCCTGCTGATATTATTATCAATGCCTATAGTTTTGGCTGGGATTTACAGGCATTAATTGAACAAGGAAAACTCTTTATTTTGGATGCCTCTCCCGATCCAGAAGGGCAAGAAGTGGTGGGAAATTTTGACCTTTCAGCACTCATTGAACGGATTCAGTATGCGATTCGGAAATATAAAGCAAAACGGGTTTCGATTGATTCTGTCACGGCGATTTTCCAACAGTATGATGGCGTTGGCTTAATTCGTCGAGAAATTTTCCGTCTCGCTGCCCGTTTGAAACAAGTGGGGGTCAGTTCCATTATGACCACCGAACGCGAAGAAGAATATGGTCCCGTTGCCCGATTTGGCGTTGAAGAATTTGTCTCCGATAATGTGGTGATTATGCGCAATGTTTTAGAAGGAGAACGGCGTCGTCGGACGGCAGAAATTCTGAAATTACGAGGAACCACTCACATGAAAGGGGAGTATCCCTTTACCATTACCCGAGATGGCATTAATATCTTCCCCTTAGGGGCGATGCGTTTAACGCAGCGATCGTCCAATGAACGGGTTTCTTCTGGGATTAGTACCCTTGATGAAATGTGCGGCGGCGGCTTTTTCAAAGACTCGATTATTCTAGCGACTGGGGCAACTGGAACTGGTAAAACCCTACTAGTCAGTCAGTTTTTGGAAGAAGGCTGTTTACGAGGCGAACGTGCCATTTTATTTGCTTATGAAGAATCTCGTGCCCAATTATCTCGGAATGCTTATTCCTGGGGCATTGATTTTGAAGAATTGGAAGCACAAGGATTATTAAAATTACTCTGCACCTATCCTGAGTCAGCCGGATTAGAAGATCATTTACAAGCGATCAAATCGGAAATTGAAGACTTTAAACCCTCGCGCATTGCCATTGATTCCCTTTCCGCTTTAGCCAGAGGCGTTACCGAAAATGCTTTTCGGCAGTTTGTGATTGGTGTAACCGGATACGCTAAACAAGAAGAAATTACCGGTTTCTTTACCAATACAACCGATCAATTTATGGGTTCGCATTCCATTACCGATTCTCATATTTCCACCATTACCGATACCATTATTATGCTCCAATACGTTGAAATTCGGGGCGAAATGTCACGAGCCATCAATGTCTTTAAGATGCGAGGATCGTGGCATGATAAAGGGATTCGTGAGTATATTATTGCCGAAGAAGGACCCGAAATTAAAGCCTCTTTCCGCAACTATGAACGGATTATTAGCGGCGCCCCCACTCGCATTTCTGCTGATGAAAAATCAGAACTTTCTCGCATTGTCCAAGGGGTACGCGGGAAATCAGAGTCAGATGAACCTTAATTGATAATTGATTGTGTTTTTAAATTACTGGAGTTTGAACTAACGGCATTAGCTTTTAGCGAGACTGAGAGTAAAATTCAGGAATGGATAACAAAAATGAAGCCAGAACTGCACTAACCCCAAAATTGGTATAAGGAGAGAATAAAATATGGCTTTGTTGCTGAACAGTTGATAATTTTATGGTGTAAAAATATTAATTTTTATTTTCCATAACAGATGTATATCAAATAATGATCTAATAATAGAAATGGGGCAGCGTGCAGTTCAGCTTTCTAGAGAAGAGATCAACGCTCAAGAAAGATACTGTGTTTGATGAATTATAGAGTAATCCTATAGGGAGTGAGCTTTGATCTTTCTCTCAAACCATCTGGGGTTGCTACAAGAACAAAATTAATCAGTTTTTAACTGATGAGAAATCGCATTTACCACTAAAGTCTTCGATTTTGACAACTTATCAGGGAAGTGTCAACTTTCAGGAGGTCGTATGGATATTCGAGGAAATGTACCTTCAGTTTGTCTCGATCAAGCCTTATCTTGGTCAAGCAGAAATTTGCCAAATCAATATCACAACATCATCGAATTCTATCAAGAACAGGGAGAGTATTATGGAATTCGCTGGGATTGGGCGTTCGCTCAAGCCTGTCACGAGACGGGATACTTTGAGTTTGGCGGTGATGTCCAACCCGAACAAAATAATTTTGCTGGGATCGGCGCAACAGGAGATGGAAACCCAGGGGAAAGCTTTCAAAATATCTCAGATGGCGTTAAAGCCCAAATCCAGCATCTTGCCTGTTATGCCGGTGTTGATATTCCCGAGCATGAACTGATAGCGAACCGAACCAGAGAGGTTAAAGCTATTATTCTCAATCGCTCAACCACTTGGGAAGGGTTAGCAGGAACATGGGCGATGGATGCACAATACTTCCAAAAGCTTCAATACCATTACCACCGCATTTTTGAACCCAGAGAACAAGAACACGGGTGGTATCGTTTAGTGGAATCGGAAGGTAAAAAGTTCTTTGTCGCTATGAGTGGAGGAGATCCAATATTCAAATATTCGGTAGCGGATCATAAGCTGGCAACGCTGCGAGAGGTTTCTGATAAGCTGCTAGAAATATTCCCTGATGCGCTGAATGTCCATTGCGACACAGAAATGGATCTTACTGACATTCCAGTTTATGAGCCAGGGATCCCTAATCCTGAATCACGGCGCAATCCTTGGAACGATATTTCTGCTGAGGAGCCTCCCTATTTCTGGCGTCGCTCTCCCAATAAGAGTTCCAGAGGAGAGAGTGGAATCGAATACATCATCCTTCATAACACAGCTGGTAGCTTTGCGGGTGCAGTTTCTTGGCTTTGCAACCCACAATCAGGTGCCTCAGCGCATTTAGTCATTCCACGCAGTGGCGCGGAAATCGCTGCCTTAGTGAATGAAAACGATGCGGCTTGGCACGCTGGGAGTCGTCGATGGAATCGGTGCTCGATTGGAATTGAAATCGAATGCGCTAATCATCAAAGAGGAATGACAGAAGCTCAAGAAAAACTTGTGGTACAACAAATTAACCATTTGCTGATTAAGTACAATCTCACTCCCGACAAAATTGATATTCATCGTCGCGTTTCACGGAGTCCTCTTCCTGATCAACCGGCGTCTTCTGGGTCTGCGAGAACAACTTGTCCTGTATTGATCTGGCCGACCGATCAAGATTTCTTCAATTGGCGCCAAAAATGGTACAACATTTAATGTTAGTGGACTAAGAGGCGAAAATAGGCATCGCAAGAATGAAATTCGCAAATCTAAGATTACTCATGCCTCAATGGGGACAAGCCAGTCAATTTATTGGCTGGCTTGTCATCATCGTTAGTTTAGCAGTGACCAGTTGTTCGGTAAGCCACTCTCTAAAAACTGAAGCCAGCCAAGTGAGCCAACCCTCTAAAGATCAAGAGACCAATATGGATCTGTCTCAGGAGTGGCGATTAATGACGGAAGAAGAAGAAGAACAAGCCTGGACTTATATTTTGAATAGTCCATTAGGCATTGCTGCTCTGAATCAACTCGCCATTGAAGGATTTATTAGTCCTACTTGTCTTAAAACATTTTATTTGAATCGCAACTATGGTGGATTTCAAACCATGCTGCAAGTTAAATGTCCCACAGCACAGGGGGTATCAATTGCCCGAGAGTATGATGAAATCAGATTAGTATTTAATCGATTTGAAGATAATATTGAAGATTTTCAGGTTGAGCGAATTCCTTCTATGCACAATTAAATCCGATGAGTCAGAAGGGATTGTGTGTCTTTCTCAAGCAAACAGATACGATAAAATCAAAGCGCGTTCCCACTGACCCAGCGATGTCATCATGTCAAAATCCAAGACCGACACCTCCACCATTGACCTCAAAGATCCCGAATATTACTTTAACCGTGAATTGAGTTGGTTAGAATTTAACAATCGTGTTCTTCATCAAGCCCTCGATTCCCGTACCCCCCTTTTAGAACGTCTCAAGTTTATGGCTATTTTCAGCTCAAATTTGGACGAATTCTATATGGTACGGGTTGCTGGTTTGAAGCAACAAGTGGAAGCTAACGTTAACAAATTAACTGCTGATGGTAGAGATCCGGCACAACAACTCACTGATATTAGTGAGCGATTGCGTCCCATGATTACCAAACAAGATCAGCACTTTGAGGACGTGTTGCGGGACTTACTCGCTAAAGAGAGCATTCACTTACTTAATTATACGGATTTAAATGTTGAACAGCGAACCTACCTTCAGCATTTTTATGAGGATCATGTCTTTCCCGTACTCACGCCGTTAGCGGTTGATCCGGGGCATCCCTTTCCTTATATTTCTAATTTGAGCTTAAATTTAGCGGTGGTGGTACAAGAACCCACTACCGAGGACGAACGGTTTGCGCGGATTAAAGTGCCAAAAGTGTTACCGCGCTTTGTCCAGTTTCCGAAAGAGTTAGGGGTTTATGATGAAAAAGGTAAACCGGCAATCTGGACTGGGGTTCCTCTCGAACAAATTATTGCTCATCATCTCGAAGCGCTTTTTCCGGGAATGACGATTCAGGAATGTTATCCGTTTCGGATTACTCGCAATGCCGATATTGCAGTAGAAGAAGACGAAGCAGATGATTTGTTACTTGCAATTCAAAAAGAACTGCGGAAACGTCGCATGGGGGGATCAGTGGTACGGATGGAAATTGATCACTCAGCGCCGGATCACGTGCGGGGGATGTTGATGCGGGAGATGAAGTTAGAAGAACCCGATGTGCATCAAATTACAGGGTTACTCGGTTTAGGAGATTTGATGTCGTTTATGTCTCTTCCTTTACCGGAGTTGAAAGAACCAAAATGGACGCCAATTGTGCCCCCGCCGTTTCAACGGTATCGAGACTCCGAAAATGAGGACACTGTGCTTTCGGTAGAGGAAAAAAGTGAGAGCTTCTTTGGGGAGATTCGTCAGTCCGATTTATTAGTCCATCATCCTTATCATTCTTTTACCGCAACGGTACAAGAGTTCATTGAACTGGCTGCTGTAGACCCGAAAGTCTTAGCGATTAAGCTGACCCTGTATCGTACTTCCGGCGATTCTCCCATTATTAACGCCCTAATTAATGCGGCGGAGAATGGCAAACAAGTGGCAGTTTTAGTGGAATTAAAGGCACGCTTTGATGAAGAGAATAATATTGTTTGGGCGCGCAAGCTAGAAAAATCAGGGGTGCATGTGGTTTATGGCATTGTGGGCTTAAAAACGCATACGAAAACAGCATTAGTGGTGCGCCAAGAAGAGGATAAAATTCATCGCTACGTTCATATTGGAACGGGAAACTATAATCCCAAAACGGCTAACTTGTACACGGATTTAGGGCTATTTAGTTGTCGGGAAGCCTTGGGGGCTGATTTAACGGATTTATTCAATTTTCTCACGGGTCACTCTCGTCAACGGTCTTATCGCAAATTATTAGTGGCACCGGTGAGTTTGCGCGATCGAATGATTGTTTTAATCCAGAGGGAGCGCGATCGCGCTCAAAAAGGCGAAAAAGCTTATATTATTGCTAAAATGAACGCCCTCGTTGATCCCACAATCATTCAAAATCTTTACGAAGCCTCCCAAGCGGGGGTTGAAATTGATTTGATTATCCGCGGCATTTGTTGTTTACGTCCCGGCTTAAAAGGCATCAGCGATAATATCCGAGTGGTCAGCGTCATTGGTCGTTTTCTTGAGCATTCCCGCATTTTCTACTTCTACAACCAAGGGGAAGCAGAAATTTATATTGGTAGTGCAGACTGGATGCAACGGAATTTAGATCGTCGTATTGAAGCGGTGGTTCCCATTGAAGATCCTCAGATCTTCCAAGAGTTAAAGGAAATTTTAGATCTCATGCTGGCTGATAACCGTCAAGCTTGGGAACTGCAGGCTGACGGACATTATGTCCAAAGAAAACCGGACGATGATGATGAAGTGATCAGCACCCATGAAACCTTGATGAAAATGGCGTTGGACTCTTCCACAGTTACTTAAACCTAACAATGGTGAGTCTTGGCGAGTTGGGAGAACAAGTAACAGCCCAGTGGTTGCAACATCAAGGTTGGGACATTTTGGCTTCCCGCTGGCGTTGTCGTTGGGGAGAGTTAGATCTCGTCGCTTACCATCCGACTACGGGATTGATTTTTGTGGAGGTGAAAACCCGCCAAAGCAAGAATTGGGATGCTGATGGTCTTTGTGCGATTACCCCGCAAAAGCAAAGGAAACTCTATCGCACGGCACAAATGTTTTTGTCTGCGTATCCTCAGTTTTCTGAACTCGCGTGTCGGTTTGATTTAGCATTAGTGAAAGCCCGTTTGCTAAGTGCAGAAAGTGATTGTCAAGAGCCCTTACCTCCGGTTAATTTGAATTTTCCCATCTTGTGGCAAGGTTACGAGTTAACATTAACGACCTATTTAGAAGGAATTGATTAATGATTAGTCATTGGTCATTAGTCATTAGTCATTTAGGTTCACCTTGTCACCCCCTCCCCGATCTTCATCGACAAAGTAAGACATCTGACCTAACAATCATTCTCCCCCTCTTAAAAATGTCTCAACCTCATCCCGATCAAGAATTTATTTCTCTTCGTTGCGCTGTGATTACCGTGAGTGATACCCGCACCCCAGAAACAGATCGCAGCGGTCAATTCATGCAAAGTCAGTTGCAAGAAAGGGGTCATCAGATTCTAGATTATGTCATTCTTCCTGATGACCCAAAACAGATTATTGATCAACTTTCTACTCTCGGAACGGTTCAGGAATTAGATGTCATTCTCTGCAATGGGGGAACGGGAATTGCCCCGCGAGACACCACCTATGATGCAATAGCGAGTCTTTTAGAGAAAACCTTACCTGGGTTCGGGGAATTGTTTCGGTATTTGAGTTATCAAGAGATTGGTTCGCGCGCGATCGCGTCACGGGCAGTTGCTGGAGTTTATCAAGGCAAGCTTGTTTTTTCTCTCCCGGGTTCGAGGAATGCGGTTAAACTCGGGTTAGAACAGCTGATTCTGCCCGAACTGGTTCACTTGGTGGCACAAGTTAAAACTGGAAAGTGATTTTTCATAAGTTAATGACACGATTTTCAGTGGCGGGATCAAGCAATGCAATGCTAATCCGAAATCCTTAAATGCCTACTACACAACTGTGCTTAGCTGCAAACCCAATTGACTAAAGTCCGCACGGGGAAACCGGTTGCACCCGGATTATTTATGCCACTTTCTTGATCAGCCCAAGCAGTTCCCGCAATATCCAAATGCGCCCACGGCGTTTCTTGAATAAATTGTTTTAAGAATAAGGCGGCGGTAATGGAACCACCCTGACGGGGTCCGACATTTTTCATATCGGCAATTTCTGACTTCATCCCTTCAAAATACTTGTCTTCTAGGGGCATTTGCCAGATTTTTTCCCCAGCAATTTCAGCAGCGGTTTTAAGTTGTTCGGCAAGGAGATCATCGGTACTCCACAAACCACCAATATCATTACCCAAGGCAATGACACACGCCCCAGTGAGCGTAGCCAGATCAACAATCGCATCGACCCCTAATTTTTCCGCAAAGACGAGGGCATCCGCTAAGGTTAAGCGTCCTTCGGCATCGGTATTGTTGACTTCGATGGTTTTGCCATTGGATGCAGTGAGAATATCGCCTGGGTGCATGGCATGACCGCTAATCATGTTTTCTGTGGCAGCACTAATGAAGTGGACTTCCACATCAGGCTTGAGTTGAGCAATGGCTTTAGCCGCGCCAAAGGTTGCACCAGCGCCACCCATGTCCATTTTCATGGTTTCAATGCCACTGCCGCCGGTTTTCAGGTTTAAGCCCCCGGAGTCAAAGGTGACGCCTTTGCCGACAATGGCAACTTTCCGCCGCGGCGTTCCCTCTGGCTTGTAGGTAAGGTGAATAAATTTCGGTGGGATATCAGAGGCTTGGGCAACGCCAAGATAAGCCCCCATGCCTAATCGTTCACACTCTTCTTTCTCTAAAATTTCTACCTCTAGGCCATGTTCGGCTGCCAATTCTTCAACAATATTGGCAAGAGTAACGGAGGTAATGGAATTTGCGGGCGCTGCGACGAGTTCTTTGGCGAGAATGACGCCATCACAGATCTGTTGGGCTTTGGTAATGGCAGCCTCTTGGTTTCCTAACTCCAGTAGTGCCACCGTTTCGAGCTTGAGGGGATGTTCTTCCGGTTCCGATTTGAAACGACGGTCTTCATAAAGGGCAAGGGTCATGCCTTCGGTAATCGCTTGGGCAGTGAGAGCAGGATTATTATCGAAAATGGGGAGGCTAATCGCAAGGTTTTTGCTGCGTTGAGATTTAGCGAGTCGCGCGATCGCGCCCGCGGCAACCCTTACTGTATCTAAGGTTAGCGCTTCCGCTTCTCCTAGCCCCACTAACATAATTTTACGAATAGGCGCATCACCACCGACTCGAGTCACGACATTATTGCCAGCTTTCCCGTCAAATTCCGTTTCGGCAATAAGTTCTTTAATGGTTCCCGCTAACTTTTCATCGAGTTCCGCTAGTTCCCCGGTGACGGTTACGCCACCCACGAAAAGCCCGACTGCTAGCGTATCGCCACTCCACATTAATGTTGTTTTGTCTGTTGCTTGTACTTTCATGCCACCTTTTGCGTTTGCTTCTTCTTAAAAGAAAGTTTTTTCTGGATTCTCTTTTTCCCTATTCTACGCAATATTGATTAATTTTTGTCACTAACCTCCTCTCAGGAGCGGTCGCTTTTTGCAAGCGCTGTCGAGCTTGTTTTAATTGCATTCGATCCGTTTTTTCATAAGCTTGAACAAAAGCTCGTGTTGCCCTTGCTGTCTCTTGATACATAACAATAAAATCTTTTTGATACTGTTTTAACTGTTCATCTGTAATCTCCAAATCTGCCATCTTCTCGGCAGCTAATTCCATCGTATCGGCTGCCAACAAAGCCTGTTCTGGATCAGTACTTTTCCCACCATCAGTGAAACTTTTGGCTTCAGTCACTGTTTCATTAGCAATTTTAATAATTTCTCGGCATTGATTGTTTTTGCTTGCAGTACAGCTACTATTAATTAAACCAACGATTACCATTAAAAATAAAATCCGGATGCTCTCTTTTACCATGAAAACACTCAATTTATTTGAAACATACTTATCTAATCAATAAATAATTATCAATTGTTAATCATTAATTTTTGCTCTTGCTTATCCTAGCTTCCTTTCCAATTCTGAATTATCCTAATGAAAGGACTCTCAATATTAGCTGATTAAGAACCTAGGATGAGTACTGTTTCTTCCCATCGTAAAGCCAAAGCTCTGAAACCCGGTAGCCCCCGTCCTGCTAAAGCTCTTTGTAGCGAATGTGGGTTGTGCGATACCTACTACATCCACTATGTCAAAGAAGCCTGTGCGTTTCTCAATGAGCAAATTGCCGAATTAGAAGCGCAAGCCCATGGACAGAGTCGCGATTTAGACCAAGAAGACGACCTTTATTTTGGTGTTCATCAAGAAATGATGGCAGCTCGGAAAAAAGAACCGATTGCCGGCGCCCAGTGGACCGGAATCGTAAGCGCGATCGCGTGTGAAATGCTCACGCAAGGGAAAGTAGAAGGGGTGGTCTGTGTGCAAAACACCCTAGAGGATCGTTTTCAACCTATGCCAATCATAGCGCGCACCCCGGAAGAAGTGTTAGCCGCACGGGTGAATAAACCAACCCTCTCCCCCAATCTTTCCATCCTAGAAGAAGTTGAGCAATCGGGTTTTAAACGTCTCCTTGTCATTGGCGTGGGTTGCCAAATTCAAGCTCTACGAGCGGTTCAAGATAAAATGGGTCTCGAAAAGCTCTATGTTTTAGGCACCCCCTGCGTTGATAATGTGACCCGGGAGGGACTACAAAAATTTCTTGAAACCACAAGCAAATCTCCCGAAACCGTTGTTCACTACGAATTTATGCAAGATTTTCGGGTTCACTTCAAACACGAAGATGGCAGCATTGAGAAAGTTCCCTTTTTTGGCTTAAATACAAAAGAACTGAAAGATGTGTTTGCGCCATCGTGCATGAGTTGTTTTGATTATGTCAACTCCCTTGCCGATTTAGTGGTTGGTTACATGGGGGCTCCCTTTGGTTATCAATGGATTGTTGTTCGCAATGATACTGGAAAAGAAATGTTAGATCTGGTTCAGGATCAACTGGAGACGCAAGCCGTCAGTTCTCAAGGGAACCGCAAAGCAGCAGTCCAGCAAAGTATCCCTGCTTATGATCAAGGGGTCACCCTTCCGATGTGGGCTGCCAAGTTAATGGGTGTGGTAATTGAAAAAGTGGGTCCGAAAGGTTTAGAATACGCTCGTTTCTCCATTGACTCTCACTTCACCCGCAACTATTTATATGTGAAGCGCAACTATCCGGATCACTTAGAAGACCATGTTCCGGAGTACGCAAAGCGAATCGTTGAACAATACGAACTCCCTGAAGATTGAAAAGATACACTAGACAGTAGCAAGCCTCATAGGAGAATTTCTCATGAATGTTTTTGGTATCGGTTTACCTGAAATGGCGTTAATTTTCGTCATCGCTTTACTCGTTTTTGGCCCGAAAAAATTACCGGAAATTGGGAGTAGTCTGGGTAAAGCAATTCGTGGCTTTCAAGATGCGTCTAAAGAATTTGAAAATGAATTTAAGCGGGAAACCAATAAGGCACAAAGTAATGACTCGGTAAAAATGAATGCTCAACTTGAACCGAGTTCTTCAACAGCAGAAACGCTCTCCAACGGAGAATCGACCCAAAAAACAGCCACGAGTGACCAAGAACAATCTCAGGTGAATGGCTAATTTGGGCACAGTCGTCTGATCTTAAAAAGGATAGATGAGAGCACTACTGGATCAAGCTATGATGACGTTGGATCAGCCCCACAAAAGGAGAAAAGAATGAGTGAGCAAAATCCTTATGAACAACTTGGCGTCACAGAAGATGCATCGTTTGAAGAGATACAGGAAGCAAAGCTTCGTTTAACCAAAGAGTACGAGGACGATCAGCGACAGAAAGAAGCCGTAGAAGCGGCCTATGATTCCATTATTATGGATCGACTCCGTTTACGCCAAGAAGGAAAAATTAAAGTTCCCGAACGGATTCGCTTCCCGGAACGCGCAAAACCAGCCAAACCCAAACCGCAACAGCCCAACCCTGCGAGCTCTCCGGCTTGGTTACAGAGACTGCTAGACACTCCCTCCCGAAATGATTTGTTAATTGCTGCCGGTATTTTTATTTTGTTGGTTGCGATTACCCTTTCTTCTGGGGAGAGTGCCTCGGTTATGCTGGCTTTAGGGTTTGCAGCGAGTGCTTATCTTTTGAACCGTAAAGAAAATCGTTTGGGTCGTTCTTTACTGATTAGTTTGGCTAGTTTATTAATTGGTGTTGGCTTAGGCGCAGCCCTCGCGCCCGTTGTAGCTGCTGGAATGCCCTCAGAACAATTTACCGCATTAACCGCTCTGTTTCTGTTTTGGTTAAGCAGTAGCTTCTTACGTTAGGTTGCAGCAGCGCTAATCTTGTAAAATGCTCACGAGTCGTTAAAGGAAGAATAAAGTAATGAGTGAGGAATCAGTAATTCCCGTCGTGGTCAATGGCGCTGCGGGAAAAATGGGTCGTGAAGTGATCAAAGCAGTTTCCGAAGCGGAAGGAATGACGCTAGTGGGAGCTGTTGACCAAAACCCAGCCTATGTGGGTCAAGATATTGGCGAAGTTGTGGGATGTGGTCCACTAGAGGTTCCTTTACTCAACGAATTACAAGGAACGCTTGTGATGGCAACGCAGTATCCTACACAAGGCGTAATGGTTGACTTCACTCACCCAGATAGTGTTTATGAAAATACCCGCACCGCGATCGCGTATGGGGTACGCCCAGTGGTCGGCACAACTGGCTTGACGGATAAACAGCTTTCAGATCTGACCGATTTTGCGGAAAAAGCAACCACAGGGGTGTTAATTGTTCCCAACTTTTCCATTGGCATTGTTTTACTGCAACAAGCGGCAATTCAAGCGTCTAAATACTTTGATCATGTCGAAATTATCGAACTGCACCACAATCAAAAAGCGGATGCACCAAGCGGAACTGCCATTAAAACTGCCCAAATGCTCAGTGGGAGTGGTAAAAATTATAACGCGTCACAAGTCGAGGAACAGGAAACCCTAGCCGGAGCAAGAGGAGCCCTAGCTAACAATAACATTCATCTCCATAGCATTCGTTTACCCGGTTTAATTGCTCACCAAGAGGTCATTTTTGGTGCGAGCGGACAAACTTATACCCTGCGTCATGACACCAGCGATCGCGCTGCTTATATGCCCGGTGTCATTTTGGCGATCCGTAAAGTAACAGAACTCAAATCGTTGGTGTACGGATTAGAAAATATTTTGTAAAATTGGTGTCTAGTCTTGGTCACTTTTTTTAGTGAAATTACTTAACTTGGAACTAAAGATCATTCTCACTCTTCTATTTAGACATGTGCCTGAATGATTAGGGATTTTCTAAGTTACGGTAAGAGACTATCATGACACTATCTCATCTCTCGCGACGACTTGAATCAAATGCTGATTTAATGATCAACACGTTATTTACCGACATTGATCAAATTCTGCAAACAAACGGCAGTTTAGACAGTGTAGAAGAGACAGAAAAGAAAGATGTTGCGATCCAAAAAAGTGATTTTTCTAAGAGTCAGCTTTCTGCTCTCCCAGATGCCCCTGAGTTAGAAGAAGCTTCTGATGAACCCAGAGAGCCAAAAAACTGTCCTTTCTGGCAACGTCATCTCGATAAAATTATTTTTTTCTCTTCTTGTTCTCTCTTAATCAGCAGTTTACTGCTCTTAGAAAAAGATCATCAGTTTTCTTTAGCGAGCTTCCAAGAAATTAAAACCGCAGTCGCCAGTTCTGATGTTCAAGGAACAACCCCAGTGGATACCAACGCTCAATTTATTCGCTACATGGAGCGAGCATTAGTCGAAATTGATCGCGAACAAGAACTTGCTGAGACAGGTGAAGCCAAGGATCTTGCTCAAAAAACAAACCAACCCGTTGCTACTGTTACACCTGAAATTAATCCAACGCCAGCAGCAGACACAGCCCCTCCCCAAACAATTGCGACCCTACCTGCGCTTCCTCCGCCGCCCCCTCCTCTACAAAACGCAACCCCTCCTGCCCCTCAGCCGAGCCCTTCTCCTTCCTCAACCCCTGAACCCAGTCCTCAAAATCAGACCGTTCCCTCGACTCAATCGCCGGCACCGCAAGCAGAACCTGCCCCATCCTCTGAAACTCAACCGATTGCACCCGAGACCACTGCTCAACGTTCTGCTCATACTCTCGTGGGATTATTAGAATTAGGAGACCACTCAGCAGCATTATTAAAATTTGAGGGGGCAACCCAAAGGATTATGCTAGAAGAGACCATTCCCGGAAGTAACTGGAAGTTAGTGTCTGTTGCCAATCAAAAAGCAACGTTTACCAATCAAGACCAGCAAAAAGTCATGTTTGTTGGTGAACAAATGTCAGTGCAGTAAGGAGTACGATTCAGTGGGTATATTAGAGGATTTAACGCGCTTTTTAGAAACGCGCCTAGATGAATTTTTAAAGAATAATCCCCAATTAGAGTTACAGGCTCTAGAAGAGCAACTGAGAGAACAAGAAAAAGATGCAATTCGCTTAATCTTAGATCTGCAAAAGCAAGAAAAGAAAATTGAAAATGAGATTCTTTCCCTTGCCCAAGATATTAAACTATGGCACCAAAGAATCGAAAAAGCAAAAGCCGCCAATCGCCAAGATTTAGCTCAAGCGGCTCAAGAAAAGGAAGCTAGTTTGCTACGCTTAGGCAATCAGCGTTGGGGACAAATGAAGGGGATTAAAGAGCAAATTCGCCAAGCGAGAGAATTAGTGGACCAAGTGAGACAGCGGCAGCAAGAAGTGAAAGCCAAAGCCCAGCAAGTGAAGCAGTCACAAAAAGCTAATTCAGGGGTTGCGAGTAGTTGGAATACAGATGCAATTTATTCTTCGAGCTATAACCGCACCTTCGATCCCTTAGAAGAAGAATTCCGCAATTGGGAAGTCGAACAAGAGTTAGGAGAAATGAAACAAAAACATTAACTCATCCCACTCCTGAAGGTCGAGGGATTTCATGTTCTTCGTCACTGGTCATTAGTCATTAGTGATGACAAGACGGATAGACGACTGCTCCCCGAAATCAGATTTCGAGGAGTAGCTTACAGTTTAAAGTGCTAACACTAAACTGAGATCACTCTAGTTTTAGCGATCAAGCACCAATCGCGGCGTTTAGCGAACTTGCGCTGCCGTCGGAAGTTTGACATCTTCCACTGGCTGAACCCCAGCTAAATCTAGAATTTCTGGGATGACTTCTTCTTTCTTGATTGCCATCATATGTACACCTTGGCAAAGTTCACGAGCAGTTTGCACTTGTTCAGCAGCGATTTTAATGCCTTCTTGCAAAGGGTCTTTCGCTCTATCTAAACGTTGGATAATTTCCTCGGGAACATGAACCCCGGGGACATATTTTTGAATAAAGCGCGCATTTTTCGCTGACTTAAATAAGAAAATTCCGGCCAGGATCGGTCTATTCACTGAAGAAGCGACCTCATTCATAAACTTCTCTAAGCGATCAAAGTCAGTCAGCATCTGACTCTGGAAAAATTGTGCTCCTGCTTCAACTTTGCGCTCAAAACGTTTTTGTAAACCGGACCAACTGTCAGATTGAGGATCAACGGCTGCGCCAGCAAACAAATCTAAGGCCCCATCAGGGAGGCTCTTATCATTAAAGTCTGTTCCCGCATTGAGTTTTGCAATTAACTTCAATAAGCGAACCGACTCTAAGTTAAAAACGGCTTTGGCTTTTGGATGATCCCCGGCTTTAACCGGATCGCCCGTTAAGGCTAAGATATTACGAATCCCCAGGGCTTGGGCCCCCATCAAATCACCTTGAATCCCGAGCAAATTGCGATCGCGACAGGCCACCTGACAAACCGGCTCAATTTCATGTCTTAAGAGAACCGCTGATGCTGCTAGAGGAGACATCCTCAAAACAGCGCGACTGCCATCTGTAATATTGACAGCATGAACACGCCCTTTTAAGGATTGTGCTACCCGTAGCATCCGTTCTGGGTTCCCCCCTTTTGGGGGAGTGACCTCAGCCGTTACTAAAAATTCTTTCGCTTCGACAGCTTGACGAAAACGACTCATCATAATTTTTTAATCTTCCAATGCTACAAGTTCTAGACTACAGGCTTATGGAAGACTCGCCAAATTCCTAGGGTAATAATTTAAAATTCATCCGGTGTGTAATCGGGAGCTGATCCCCCTTGATCCCCTTTGCCGCCCAGTAATTCTAAGCGGTCTACACGAACAACTGGACGAGAACGATTATTCCCATTTTGGTCTTGCCAACTCTCAATTTTTAATTTTCCTTGGATGCCCACTTGTTTTCCTTTGCGCACGTATTCAGAAGCCACTTCTGCTGTACGTCCCCACATTTCGAGTTCAAACCAGTCAGGTTTATCATCCCTTTTGCTTCGTCGATCAACCGCGATCGGAAATTTACATAAAACCGTACCGCTTTCAAAATATTTCACATCTGGATCCACACCAGCCCGACCAACAAGGTGAATAACATTAAGATTCATAAATTGTTCCTCCAAACTTAAGTCCAAGAAAATAACCCAAAATACTGCTCTTAGTTTAACCTTAATCAATCTTTTTCTAGAAACTGTCGTTTTTCCAGTAGACGTAACCGTAAAAAAGGGAATAAAATCCAGATTAATTAGAGCGTATGGCTCTAACAAAATAGGACAATCAATGTCACTTTGGGGGCAAAGAAACCAGTGAGTTTTTGGAGTCGGTTATCCCTCTCACGGGATATGGGAATTGACCTGGGAACAGCCAACACCTTAGTTTATGTTTCCGGGAAAGGCATTGTGCTACAAGAACCCTCGGTTGTCGCGATCGATCAAGAAAGCAAAGAAGCCCTCGCTGTTGGAGAAGATGCGAAACAAATGTTAGGGCGCACTCCTGATAATGTGATCGCAGTACGTCCTTTACGAGATGGCGTCGTTGCTGATTTTGACAATGCTGAACTCATGCTGAAACATTTTATTCAGCGGGTACATGGGGGAAGAACTTTAGTTTCACCCCGCATTGTTATTGGCATTCCTTCCGGCGTTACCAAAGTTGAGCGGCGAGCGGTTATGGAAGCAGTCCTACAAGCTGGGGCAAGGGATGTTTATTTGATTGATGAACCGGTAGCAGCTGCGATCGGAGCGGGTTTACCCGTTGCCGAACCAACAGGAAACATGGTAATTGATATTGGAGGGGGAACCACAGAAGTTGCTGTACTCAGTTTGCAAGGAACGGTACTCAGTGAATCAGTCCGTGTTGCTGGGGATGAACTCAGTGATGCAATTACTCAATATATGAAAAAGGTACATAACATAGTCATTGGCGAACGGACCGCTGAAGAAATTAAAATTCGCGTTAGCTCGGCTTATCCAACAGAGGGTGATGATAACTTATCAATGGACGTCCGAGGATTACACCTGCTCTCAGGATTACCGCGTATGGTCACCATTAAAGCACCAGAAATTCGAGAAAGTATGTCAGAACCCTTATCGGTAATTGTCGAAGCAGTGAAACGGACTTTAGAGCGCACACCACCGGAGCTAGCTTCGGATATCATTGATCGTGGTATCATGCTCGCGGGTGGAGGGGCGCTGCTGCGTGGACTGGATACCTTAATCAGTCACGAAACCGGAATTGTCACTCATGTCGCTCCTGATCCTCTAAAATGCGTCGTTCTGGGAACAGGAAATGTTCTTGAAAACTTCAAACAGCTCGGACGAGTCTTTAGTGGGAGTTCTAGCAGTTAGCAATAATGAATGACTTAAATCATTGTTTATTGTTATTGGGTTGCAGTGAGCTCTTGCTGTTTGAGAGCAATGATTTCTCGAATTCCCTGGCAATAATCGGCAAGGTGATTGCGATTCAAACGGTAACTCAAGGGATGAGCAATCAGGTGAGCCGTACTTTCAAATAGCAAATCAATTTCCACCAGACCATTTTCACGAAGCGTGCGTCCTGTGGAAACTAAATCAACAATTGCTTCTGACATCCCTGTAATCGGTCCTAATTCCACAGAACCATACAAGGAGACAATTTCGACAGGTAAATCCAAACCATGAAAATGCTCGCGCGCACACTGAACAAACTTTGATGCCACTCGTGCATGAGCGGGTAAATCTAGCGATCGCTGATAATTGCTATCCGATTTGACCGCTACAGATAATCGACAATAACCAAACTTTAAATCTGCCAAGTCAGCTACTTTGGGCATCTTTTCTCGCAAGACATCATAACCAACGATGCCCATTTGCGCTTGTCCATATTCTACATAGACAGGAACATCTAATGCTCTGACTAATAACGCTCTGGCCGTATTGGTCGGATCAATAATTTGTAGGGCGCGATTTTTTGGGTCATTAAACGCACTAAAATCTAAGCCAATATGTTGGAATAAACGGATACTTTCCTCAAGTAAAGCCCCTTTGGGTAAAGCAACAGTGATCATGTCTTCTACATTTCCTAAACCAGAAAGTCATCGTACCATGAGCCGTTTAATCATGCCATGAGAAACCCATTTGGGATGAGTACCGAGAGCGGTTCTGGTTTGACCATTTTCTTGGGATTAAGAGCTAAAGCGATAGGAAATAACTATCTCTAGAATAAAATTTAAACACTTGAGCTAACCACAGCACCCCAAAATGATATAACCTGTCTTTGGTGTATCGTTTTGTTAAGAAATTAAGGAGATCATTTTGGAACGCACATTTATTATGATCAAGCCCGATGGTGTCCAACGCGGCTTGACTGGAGAAATCATCAAACGCCTTGAACAGAAAGGATTTAGCCTCATTGGAATGAAAATGATCAAGGTCTCACGAGAACTAGCAGAAAAGCACTATGACGTTCATCGGGACAAGCCTTTCTTTGGTAACCTCGTTGAGTTTATTATCTCTGCGCCAGTGGTTGCTATGATTTGGGAAGGAGAAGGTGTGGTTGCTGCAGCGAGAAAAATTATTGGTGCGACGAATCCGCTTAGTGCTGAACCGGGAACAATTCGCGGTGATTATGGCATTAGCATTGGTCGCAATTTAATTCATGGTTCTGATGCTGTGGAAACAGCACAACGAGAAATTGCCCTCTGGTTTGAAGAAACCGAACTGGCAAGTTGGGAACCTGCTTTGCAAAAATGGATTTACGAATAAGTTAAGCCGAATGCTTGTTCCCCTTCCCAAGTTTGAGGAGAGGGGAATTTTTTACGATTTATAGCTTGAAATGATCAGGAGTGCGCTTTTAAATGACGAAAAAAATTGGCTTTTTACTAGTTTGGATCGGTTTTATTTCCTATGCTTTTTTGTTAGCTCCTCCTGAAGATCCGAATACGTCTGAGCTCATTCAAAAACTATCAACAATGGAAATAGAAGGAATTAATCCTCTGATTGTTTCCTTATTTAATTTGATGGGCGTTTTGCCTTTAATGTATGCTCCACTTTTACTAATTGATGGTAAAGGACAAAAGCTGGTGGCATCGCCATTTGTGATTTTATCGTTTGCGGTTGGAGCCTTTGCCCTTTTACCTTACTTTGCTTTTAGAAAACCTCAACTCCCCTTTCCCGGAGAAAAAAGCTGGTTACTTAAAGTTTTAGATTCTCGCGTTTTTGGAATTTTATTAACAACTGTCTTTCTACTCATTCTTTTACCTGGATTAAGTAATGGGAATTGGAATGACTTTTTTGCGCAGTGGCAAAATAGTCGTTTTATTCACGTTATGAGTTTAGATTTTTGCCTATTGGTTTTACTCTTTCCTGCCATTCTCACCACCGATCTCAGTCGCCGTGGTATTAGTGATTCTAACTTTTTTAATACATTGATTTGGATTCCCTTATTGGGAACCTTACTCTACTTTTGCACTCGCCCTCCTTTAATTGAAGGGGAACCAGTGGCCGAAGGCAGTATTAGTTCTGAGGTTAATCAAAGTGAGTCGTTAGGAAGTGAGGTTAAGCGTTGAGTCAGGGTTTTGAGCGCGGATAGGCTTTCATTAATTCCTGAACTTGTTCTGCATGATAAGAACTGCGCGTCAGCGGAGAAGAAACCACTTGTAAGAAACCAATTGCTTCTCCATATTGACGCCATTGGGCAAACGTTTCTGGAGTAACAAACTGTTTGACGCCTAAATGTTTTTGGGTTGGCTGTAGATATTGTCCGATGGTGACAATATCACAGTCCACATGACGCAGGTCATCCATAACCGATTTCACTTCTGCTTCTGTTTCTTCCCAGCCCACCATTAAACCTGATTTGGTATAAATCCAAGGGGCAAGTTCGCGGGTCTTTTGTAAAAGTTGCAGCGATCGCGCATAATCTCCTTGCGGACGAACTCGGCGATATAAGCGGGGAATCGTTTCAATATTATGATTTAATACATCGGGTTGCGCTTCAAGAATAGTTGCCAGCGCATCCCAATTGCCGCACAAATCTGGAATTAACAGCTCGATCGTTGTCTGGGGAGAAACTTTACGAACTTCATTAATGCAACGGACAAACTGGGATGCCCCCTCATCCGGTAAATCATCACGGTTGACTGAAGTAATTACTACATGATTCAACCCCATTTTCTCCACTGCTTCTGCCAGGTGCAAGGGTTCTAAAGGATCGAGGGCTTGCGGTTTTTTTTCAAAGTCAATGTCACAATAGGGGCAAGCGCGGGTACAAGCCGGACCCATAATTAAAAAGGTTGCGGTTCCCTTCTGAAAACATTCGCCGATATTAGGACAAGAAGCTTCCTCACAAACGGTATTCAACTTTAATTCACGTAGCGTCTCTTTAACTTTTCCGACACGCTCAAATTGAGGGGCTTTTACTCTTAACCAATCAGGCTTTACGGTCACGCTATATTTGCTCCAGAATTTGGGTTACGCTTTCTTATCTTATCTCGTCATTTCCCAGACAAGCAATGTCGCCTGCCGAAATCTTATGGTATGATGTGGGGAGATTATCGGGATGTAGCGCAGCTTGGTAGCGCGCTTCGTTCGGGACGAAGAGGCCGTGGGTTCGAATCCCGCCATCCCGATTTGGTAGTCATTTTGTACTTGTACATTGTACATTAAATAATTATTGTCCAGATTTACAGAATTATTGTCCAAAATTCAAAATCTTGAAATGCTGTAACTTTTATATAGAGTCGGTTACAGCGTTTTTTAAACTAGAGAAAGCTGTCATGATGTCTCAGAAAAAGCTAAAAAACAACTTTTGGGACGCGATCGCGCCATCACGACTCTGCTTCCATACCTAAATTCTTACGTTTCGCAAGAATCGCGGTCATACTCGGATTCAGTAACGCCCTATGATTGATTTTTAGAGTGTTGGCGATCCAACCATCCCCTCAGCAAGGCTAAAGCGAACATTCCCAACAGCGCCAAGCCCAGCAGCCATTGTCCGCCGGTAAAGATTCCTGCCCCTAAAGCCACAACGGGAGGAGTGGAAACGGCAATGCCAAGACCTAAAGCGGGCAGAAACTTACCCCACTGCATTTGTGTCAGCCCCGCCGCATAGCAGACAAAATCGAATAGTCCTGTCATCAAAAAGCCTGCCACTAGGAAAGGATTGGTTTCGAGATAGTTGGAGGAAAAAGAATCCACTTTTCCCATAAACCGTTGACCCACTAACCGTTGAACAAGCCCGCGACCGTAGCGTTTGGCAAGATAAAAATTCAGGGAACAGGCGACTAAATCTGCAATCGCGATGACGAGAATGCCTTGCCAGAAGCCAAACACAGTCCCTGCTAACACCGAATAAGCGGTGCTGGGAATGGCGGGAATCGCGATACTCACCGAACGCAACAGCCAGAGGGCCAAGGGGGCTAAAACGCCCAACTGCTTCACCTGAGCGCGGATTTGTTCAATCCCGATTTGCTGGACGAGCGCGATCCCCAGGACAAGGATCATTCCCAAACCGAACAACCCTAAAAAATCAAGCCATTTCCGACGTTTCGGGGAGGATTGGGTCTCTTGATTAGGAGATGGGTCAGCCATATTTGCGAATTAAGGTACGAGTCCATTCTATTCCGACTGCCAATTTACTGAAAAAATCGGCAATCAAGCGAGAATGCTTCCCACAACGATCATGAGACGGTTTGGTGAAATTGAAGCGCGATCGCCACCCTATTTACCCGCGCCATTATTTGAAAAAACTGGGGTATCGTCAGAACCAATATAACCAAATTGCCAATTATGCCCTAACTCAAAGCGGGATTAATATTCTTGCTCGGCGATCGCGCGCCAGAAGAATATTTTCACATTTTACGAGAACAGTGTTCTGGCGGTGAAGTGAAGCTTGGAGGAATCATGAATTGGAAAGATAGGTGCGTGATCGCGCATTAAGGAATGTGATTAACTAATGCTGGAGACCGGGAACAATTGGCTTGATTGCTGGGACTAACCAACAATGGCAGATGAAGGCGAAAGCGCGTTTGTTTTCGCTACACCATCTTTTGGGGAGAACTTCCTATCGTTCAGTGCTGATATTTTCGTCAGCAACATGAGATTGGTCCCTTACGCGATCGCCACGATTATCTGAGGTTTTTCTTAAGATTGGTTTAATGATAAAAAATTAGATTTGAACTATTAAAATACGGATTTAATCATACATAAATTTCAAAAACAACTGAGCGAAAACTCAATAAACTAATTTTACTTGGCAGAGGGAGAGGAGAGTGATAGTTGCACAACAATCTAAAAAAGGAAAAGTAAGATTTCCGGTAGTGCTATACAAGTAATGATGCGCTGTAGTGATGGATGAAATACCAAATAGCACCGATGTGATTCTCTAAGGATTTGGAAAAGGACAAGGTGTCTTGGCGAGCATTCCCTTGCGCCTAACGGCGACGCGGGGTCTCGCCGCTTTTCGGACTAACCGAGACCCTCTTTGCCGCAATGTGTTGTTGAATCGACGGACATCTTATGGGAGCGAATTGAATTCGCCCCCCGTGTCCTTCTCAATATAGCTGGTTTTTCCGGTTTCTTTACCCACCGCTCGATGACGCTTGCTAGGTAGAACTGCTGCATAGGCTGCCCAAAAGTGCGGAAGGCATCTTCACCAACGGTCAGGCTTGTGAGCCGGAATTGAATTCCGGCTCACAAGCCTGACTGCGTCGCTTCGCTCCTCGCTCCAGCCCGCTTTCCAGCTTGAATGCATTCAAGCTGGGTCGGCAGTCAGTGTAGGCGATTGCACACTGGCGATAGAGTGGCGGCAAAGATTCCCACAATTTGCGAGCAGCGGCTTCATCGCGTGCGCCAATATAAACACCAACAATTTCACGAGTGTTGGCATCGAGTGCTAACCAGACCCACTGCTTGTTCCCCTTGTTGTCCACGAATGACCAAAGCTCATCAAATTGGATCGTTAGTCTCCCTGTCTTGAGTGTGTCTTGCATTCTGGAGGGGCTGTGTGCGGAATTACTTCCGCACCTTGAAAGCCCCGTAGGGAAACCCCAGAATTACACACTCGCTTTTTTGGGTGCCACCTGCACTTGCCGAAGCCCCTTCGCATATTTTTCGTTGACGTAGGTTTGTAACCATTGTTCAGAAACCTGAGTAGCACGAGCAATACCCGCTAAAGAGATCCGCTCTAACAGCAAGCGGTCAATCAGTTCCCGCGTGGCTTGGTCGATGACTTTTTTAGTGGGTTGTTTAATAAACTGTCGTTCGCAGTCGTGGCATTTGAATCGCTGTTTACCGTTGTGGATGCGACCATTCTTGACCGTTTTGGCGGATGCGCACATAGGGCAGGCATAGTGAGTAAAGAACAAAGGCTCTACTTCTCTATCATTACATCTTGAGTACTACCCGATAGTCTAAACTGTATACTTAGACAGTGGGAGTAGATGACAATTGTCAGGTGAACGAATCTTGGTCACTGGGTCAACCGGCAATGTGGGTCGCGAAGTACTCATTGCAGTTGCTCGTTCAGGCTTCTTGCCGCGTGCAGGTATGCGACGACCGGAGGAAAGTAGCGGAATTCTAGAAGGAGTCGAGACTTTTAAGTTGGATTTTCAAGATTCAGATACTTGGCACACCGTGCTTCAAGGAGTGGACTACCTCTTTTTGATGCGGCCTCCAGCAATTGCAAATGTTGAGAAGACGCTCAACCCATTTATTGACCTAGCTTACGAAAACGGCATCAGGCACATTGTGTTTCTCTCAGTCGCCGGTGCTGGACGAAATAGGTTCGTGCCGCACGCGAAAGTCGAGCGATACCTTCGTGCGAAAGGGGGGTCCCATACCAACCTCAGACCTGGCTTTTTCGCGCAAAACCTCCAGGATGCCTATCTGCGTGATATCAATGAAGATGATCGAATTATCCTTCCAGCCGGTCATGCCAAAGTGAATTGGATCGATGTGCGAGATGTCGCAGACGTGGCCGCAAGCGTGTTTCAAGACCCCAAACGACATCAGGGGATGGGGTACACCTTGACCGGACCCGCACCAGTGAGCTGGTCACATGTGACGGAAGTCCTTTCGGCAGTAGTTGGGCGATTGATCCGATATGAAGCCGTGTCCGTGCCGGCGTATTTCCTCCACCTTCATCGCCGGCGACTTCACTTCAAAGCGATCATTGTGCAAACCATTCTGCACACGCTGCTTCGCTACGGTCAGGGGGCGTTCGTTTCTTCCGATCTAGAGATGCTTCTTGGGCGCAAAGGTCGAACTATTGAAACCTACATTCGCGACCATGCAGATGTTTGGCGAACTGAGCCTTCGACATAGTGGGCGATCAATTACGTCTCTATCACTACCCATCTTCTAAACTCCTAGCTGGCAGAATAAGCAAAAACGTAGTACCTACCCCAACTTTACTTTCTACTTCAATCTTGCCGCCTTGTATCTCTACAAGATTTTTTACAATCGATAGACCTAAACCACTACCCGATATACTGTCAACGTTTTTCCCCCGGAAAAACGGGTCAAATACTTTTTGCTGGTCTGCTTCTGTAATACCAATTCCGGGATCCTTAATCTTAATCATTGCTTGTTCTTTTTCGCATAAAACTTCAAACTCAATCTTACTGCCGTCTGGAGAATACTTAATCGCATTCGAGAGCAAGTTGGAAAGAATATGATGCAATAGATTTTCATCAATGCAAGTAGCGTTGCAGCTACCACGACTAAAAAATTCAATAGTTTGCTGTTTGCCGTCGCTTAGGGGCTGCATTTGTGATCTGAGAGAGCGACAAAAGTCAGCTAGATCGATTGGTTTGGGTTCAAACTTAATTTGTCCAACTTCTGACTTGCCAAAAAACAACAACTCATCCAATAGTTTGCTGATTTCTTCGACTCCTGTTTGAATATTATCGAGATACGGTACTTTTTTGTCGTCACTCCATTTGTTGATGTAGCGTTTTAATAAGCTATTAGAGAATGAAACAATGTTTAATGAGGAGCGAAATTGATGGCATAACATAGAAACAAAGCGCGATCGCAGTTCGCTTAGTTGTTTAGCTTCTTCTATTGCCTGGGAAGTCTCAACCTCACCTTGATTGTTTTGCAGTTCTTGCTGGGTTTGCTGTTTGAGTTCGGTAATATCCCAGATACTCCAGACTCTACCTATGATTTTGTCATCTAGTCGCTGGGGCTTAGAGTATTGCGCGAACACTCTACCGTCTTTTAGCTCTAGAATATCGTAGGTTTCAGCTTCAGATTCTCTAGAAACTTCCCAAACAGAACGGCGAAAGACTTCTGGATTTTTAAGCTGACGATGGAAAAAATTTTGGCATTCATCAGAGTCTTTTGCTAAAACCAGCGAGTCGGGAATTTTCCACATCTCTAAAAATTTTTGGTTGTAGCTAAGAACCTCTCCCTCATAACTAACAGCAACAATACCATAAGCAGCCGAATCTAAGGTTCCGCGCACCAAAGATAAAGTTTTTGCCAGTTGAGCTTCTGTTTTTTTTAGTTGAGAAATTTCTTGGTAAAGATTCTTGGTGTTACCATTGCTATCAGACTGGTTTGCATTTTGACCAGGTTTCGTCTCTTCTACTCCATAAACAAAAGCCCAACTAAATTCGCTATCTCGCTCTTTTACATGGGTAAGGGTAAGCTCTACTGATAAGACTTTACCGCTCCGAGTTCGATATTGAGATTTAACAACAAGAGAACCTTGCTGGCTAAGATATTGCCATTGCTCTGACCAGTTCTTTTGGGAAAAGTTTACGTCTATGTCCCGCAGCCTCATGGCTAGCAATTCCTGGCGAGAATACTCAAATTGGCGGCAGGCAGCATCGTTAAGGTAAAGGAACCGAGCATCTGATCCTAGACAAAAAACCGCATCTGGGAGCTGGTTGAGAAGGTATCTAGAGAAAAACGGTTCTTCTTCTAGAAGCTTTGGAGATTCAGGCATCATTAATCTAAGAGGCAATTTGAAAAGCCGATCAGTCCGTAAAAATGGTTACTCGGTATGACTAAAGTGTATCCCAGCAACTTTACTCTTGCCCAAGATAAATTCGGAAAGCGATCTGCTTCCAGACCCGAAACCGGGCGCCGTCGCTGAGGTGATAATCGAAATTAAATGCAGATTATTATTTATTAAAATATGTGATTTAAACCGGTTGTCTTAAAAGTTCCCAAAACTAAGTTTCGCTAAATAAATCTTAACAAAAATCCTTTAATATTGTAAGTTGTAGGTATGGTCGATATGCGTTCGCTCGGTAATGGTTTCAGTTACGCGAAACCTGCTTAATCTCAATTTATTTCACTATGTTACTAAGTTAAATGCGAACTCATGTCAAAAATTTTAGTTATTGAAAACGAAGCGCTTACTCGCGATATGTTTCGGGACTGTTTAGAAGCTGAGGGGTTTCAAACTCTTGGGGCTGAAGATGGTTTAGCTGGCATCGAGCAAGCACGACAACATCTCCCTAATTTGGTACTTTGCGACCTTGTTATCCCTAAACTTGATGGTTACACAGTTTTAAGCCAGCTCCGCCAAGATGCTACGACTGCAACGATTCCTTTTATTTTTATTACTGCTAGAACAGAAAAAGCTGATCGCCGCCGGGGGATGTCACTAGGAGCTGATGATTATCTTGTTAAGCCTTCTACAGCAGAAGAGTTACTAGAAACGGTTGCGGCTCGACTAGAAAAACAAGCTCTCTTGCAACAATACTATGCTACTAACTGCCAATCCCTCAAAGATTCAGAAACCTCTGCAGTTTCTGAGTGCGAGACTGATTTGCTTTTTCCGAGTGTTCCAGAGTTTAGTGAAGTGTTTGAGTTTATTGAAGCCAACTATAATCAGGGAATTACTTTGTGCGATGTCGCTAAAGCAGTAGGTTATTCTCCCGCTTACTTAACGAACACAGTTAAGCAACAAACAGGACGGACAGTAAACCGCTGGATTATTGAACGTCGTATGGCTCAAGCGCGTTTCCTACTCCACAGTACTAATCAATCAATAGAACAAATAGCGATGACAGTTGGATATCAAAATACTTGTCATTTCTACCGCCAATTTCGTCAATATGAGGGATCAACCCCTCAAGCCTGGAGAAAGAAGCATTAAAAAATAGGCGTTAGGGGAAAAGAAATGTTAGGGAAAATTGACAACCTAATCCTTAAATTAACCTAATTTAACTCTATTTTTTCTCAAGGCTTCTTGAATCGCTTGAATGTTTAAATCCTTAATATCTTCTACAGTATGTTCATTGACTATTAACTCGTTCTCAGGCGTGATCAAACCAACATAGTCATCTTTCAAGATGTACTCTTGTAGGGGTTGAGCAAGATGTAATTCTTGGACAGTAATAGGAATCAATTCGCAATAAGGACCGTTTTTAATCAATGCATATGCTATAATTTCTTCAACAAAGTATTCTTCTTCGTTGATTTGATAAACGACCTTCCATCCAGAACTGACTGAAACCATTTGTTCTAGTGTATATGAATCATCAAAATTACTCTCTGTAGCGCCCCGCGTCATGTTTTTTAAATTTAAATATTGCATAACATTACTTAAGTTTAATATTACCCAAATAGCTTGCACATCTCATCAGCTTAGATATTTTTGGTGATCTTTAAAAAATTCATAAGCTAGGAGTTTAGAACTTAACAACTCTTGACATAGGCAACTGTATAAAAGGCTACGCCTCCAATTAACTAGTTGAGACTGAGTGAAGTGAGCAGAAAGACACCGCGCTGCTGACAGGCACAAGACACTATCCATTCCTCTCTTCATTTAAAGGCAGAAATTATAAAATATAGCTCAGCTCAGCATCTAGTGATTTTAGCTCATCATCCTATTGGCTCCTCTAGAAGAGCTAGAATATACTATAAGTTGATCAACGAATCAATACATAATTAATTTAGCCATATCACGAAACAAAAATCAAATTTTTATGATTCCCTAGAGTATGTGTAATAGAGCATTTGAGCTATGGTTATTATTGAAAATAATCGTAATTATTTTAGAATAGAAAAGACAACTTATCTTTAGATAAGTTTACATTAGACCTCTTGCATGAATCAAATGCCGGCTAATTCAAGACCACGGTTATAGAAACCATTTCCTGAAACAGCTCGGGTTTCACCCCACACAAACGTTTAAATTGGCTAGTGCAGCGCGGTAGAAGTAACTGACCACTAAAGTTGAACCAAAATCAATGCTTCGAGCATTCGCTAACTGGTCAACTATTTTCGCCAGGCTGCACTAGGATGATCGCTAAATTGTTTAAGTAGCGGCAGGAGGAACAGACTCCTATTCATCTAATAAGGCTTGATCTGCTTTCGCTACGGTTTCGTTAGCAGCCAAGAAACGGCTTAGACTATCAATCATATAGTTACTTTCCTCTAAAGCACGGTAGGTTTCTTGTCCGAAGAAACGACAGGCTACTTCAAACTCTTTGGTTAAAGCAGCGCAATCTCTTTTTTCTACTAGTTCCGCCAGACGCCTATAGGTAGCGGCTAATCGACCAATGACTTGGGGATGCTCCCCTTGCAATATCACATTCAGATACAGGGACGCATCGTGAGCAAACAAGCGACTAACGAGATCAAGCTGCATCCGGTAGAGAGGGCTAGCAAATTCTAGGGTACGAGACAAATCAATTCCTTCTTCTGCGAAGAAAGCACCCAGGCTAAAAGTAGAAAAATGTCTGACTGCCTGCACAATAGCCATCATCTGGTCGTGTTCCTCGGGCGTACACCAGATCAGTTTGCCACCTCTACTGGAGATATAATCTAGAAACCACTGATAGGCTTGCTGCTGCCGACCGGGACAAACGACGACATTTTGCGATAAAAATGAGTCAATTCCCGGACCAAACATGGGATGCAAGCCAAGTACAGGTCCCTGATGATAATCGAGCATTGCCTGCACGATAGGGGTTTTAATGCTAGTAATGTCTAGTAGTGCTGTCGAAGCGGTGAGGTATTGAGTAGTTTTTTTAATAATGGGTACTGTCTGTTCTATAGGAACACTAACTATTACTAACTCTGCTCTTCCTAGTAGCTGTTGAGCATTACCCCAACCATCCCGTCCAAGAATATCTACATGATGGCCCGATAATGAGAGCTGCTTGACAAAAAAGCGTCCCATCTGGCCATGCCCGCCAATTACTGCCACTCGCCGCGGCTTAACGGTCGCAGACGAAGCGGTAACTGTGCTGGCAGCAGCACAGTTGATGGTTAGGTTTTGCCAAACAAATTCGGGAATGCCTGCTTGAGCAAGCAAGCGAGTAACTTCTGCGCGATCGCGACAACCATTTTCTTGGGAATGCGTTAAACAAGAAATTCTTTTGCCCAGCAGTTTAATGAGTTCGCGATCAATTTGCTCTAGGGTTTCTGACACTGCAATTACCTCTCCTGATAACGCTTGAAGCAAGCTGAAAGTTAGTATCGCACCCACTGGAAGTTCCAGCTAGTGACTGATTGAGTTGTAGGCAACAGATGAGCCGCTGGAAGGTTATTTTTTAAACCTTCAACCTTCAACTCCCACCTGCTACCCAACGATCAACCCAAGATCGACCTTTAGCTTTTTATTAAACGAGCTCTGCGACAAGTTGTTCTCCGCGATCTACTGCTTGACTAACAATAGCCAGTTCCTGAGTCAGTTGGTCAAACCGATCGGGAGTCAAACATTGCGGTCCGTCAGACAGTGCTTTAGCCGGGTTGGGGTGGACCTCAATCATCAGAGCATCTGTTCCGGCCGCGATCGCCGCTTTTGCCATCGTTGGAACTAACGTCGATACTCCTGTACCGTGGCTGGGATCGATCATGATTGGTAGGTGAGTTAAAGAACGCAATACCGGCACTACGGAAAGGTCTAAGGTATTGCGAGTGTAGCGGCGATCAAAGGTACGAATCCCCCGTTCGCATAAAATGACGTTGGCATTGCCGGCTGCCAGGATATATTCAGCTGCCATCAGCCAGTCATCAATGGTGGCAGCTACACCACGCTTGAGCAGCACTGGCTTATCTTGCGCTCCCACCTTCTTCAGCAGTGAGAAGTTCTGCATATTTCTAGCACCAATTTGCAGAACATCAGCCACTTCGGCGACCTTGTCAATATCAGCGGTATCCATTACCTCTGTAATTATTCCTAGTCCCGATGCTTCTCGTGCTGCTGCCAGTAAACCCAAAGCGCTTTCGCCGTGGCCTTGGAAGGAGTAAGGGGATGTGCGAGGCTTGTACGCCCCACCCCGAAGAAACTTAGCTCCGGCTGCCTTGACTCGCTGTGCCGTTTCTACAATCATAGACTCGTTTTCTACCGAGCAGGGACCCGCGACCATTACAACAGGTTGATTTTCCCCAAAAGTAACAGTACCATTGGGGGTCGGCACAGTAACTTCGCTGGCTTCGCCATAGCGATATTCCCGGCTGACTCGCTTGAAGGGTTTTTCGACTCGCAGAACTTGATCGATCCAAGGACTGATTTCCTGCACCAGTAGGGGATCGAAATGCGCTGTATCCCCAATCATGCCGATCACGACTTGATGCTTGCCAGTAATTTTTTCTGGCGTTACCTTCCAAATGTTACTCAGTTCTGAGCAAATACGATTAATTTCTTGTTCAGGAGTACCGGATTTAACGACAACGATCATGTTTGGATTCCTCTTGCTTATTCTTTAAATTCAGTGCGCTCTAACGCAATTCAATTTTTGGGTCTTTATTTACCTGAGAAATTGAGCTAGCTCCTCCAACTTTCTCCAGGCTTCCCCACTTTGCAAAACTTCTTGAGCTTGAGCAAAACCCCGTGCAAAGGTATCAGAGTTAGGCTCACCAGCAACGACTTCGCCTACATAGAGGGCCAAAGCAGCGTTTAAAGAAACGACATTCTGTTGTGCCTGAGTGCCGCTACCTTGAAGCACGGCCTTGAGAATGTCCGCGTTTTCCTGTACGTCACCGCCTTGTAGAGCAGCCGTAGGAGCGCTTTTAATCCCGAGTTCTTGTGGGTCTAATTCAATAAGACGGACTTGGTCAGTCGCGATCGCGAGATCGCTAATATCTGCTAGTCCTGCTTCATCTAATCTTTCTCGACCGTGAACCACAACCGCTCTGGTTCCCAGTTGAGATAAAACGTCTGCAAACGTTTCTACCAATGCCGGATCGCTAACGCCAATCACTTGTCCGGTCGGTTGGAGAGGATTGACAAGCGGACCGAGCAAATTAAAAATGGTGCGGACCTTTAGGGTTTTTCGCAGGGGAGCGACCGCCTTAAGCGCTGGGTGCCAGCCCGGAGCAAACAGAAACGTAATGCCGACTTCTTCAACTGCCCTCTGAACTTTTTCTGGCTCAGCCTTAAGATTCACGCCCAGAGCTTCCAGGACATCTGCTGAGCCAGTTTTACTCGAGGCGGAGCGATTACCATGCTTAGCCACCTTAAGACCGGACGCTGCTGCCACAAAAGCAACCGCTGTAGAAATATTGAAGGTGGAAGCTCCATCTCCTCCTGTTCCACAGGTATCAATTAACGGCAAAGTATCCGTTGCAGAGTTTTGGAGTCGGACTGATTGGGAGTGCAAAACTTGGACCATGCCGATCAGTTCTTCGGTAGACGGGCCTTTGGCCTGAAACGCCGCCAGAATAGCCCCTGATAGGACTGGCGGAATTGTTTCTGTCAGCCAACCCTGCATCAAATCTGCGGCTTGGGAAACCGAAAGCGATTGTCTGGCTAGCAATTGTTGCAACAAACTCGACCAAATGGTGGAGTCAGAGGTTAAAGATGGCTTTTGGGCAATGGGAGTTTCTACCATAGGTCTTACGTTCACTACTGATTGTGTTTCTAGTTAGGAGATGAGGGGTAGGGAATGCCCATGCGAGCGCAAAGCTGTCCTCTATTTCTTAGTTTGATCCCAGAATTGGGCAACTGTTTGCACATCTTTATCGCCGCGCCCGGAACAGTTAATAACGATGCGAGGACTTCCTTCTAACTGCGGGCAGAGGGTTTCTAAATAAGCAAAGGCATGAGCGGTTTCTAAAGCCGGGATAATTCCCTCTAGCCGAGACAGACGCTCAAAAGCCTCTAGCGCTTGCTTGTCAGTGACGCTGTAATATTCAGCCCGTCCGCTATCTTTCAGGTAACTATGTTCGGGTCCAACGCCTGGATAGTCTAGTCCAGCGCTAATCGAGTGTGCCTCGATTACTTGACCCTCATCGCTTTGAAGGAGATAGCTCATGGCACCGTGCAAAATGCCAACTCGCCCTCTGGTTAGGGTCGCGGCATGCTTTTCTGTTTCAATGCCTTCCCCGGCTGCCTCAACGCCGATGAGACGCACTCCCGGTTCGTTGACAAATTCGTGGAAGAGTCCAATCGCATTAGAACCGCCGCCGACGCAGGCTAATAAAATATCCGGCAATTTTCCCCATTTTTCTTCTGTCTGAGCGCGGGTTTCTGTACCGATAATGGCGTGGAACTCCCGAACCAATTGAGGATAGGGGTGCGGTCCAGCAACGGAACCAAGGATGTAGTGAGTATTTTCTACATTGGTTACCCAGTCGCGGATTGCCTCGGAAGTAGCATCTTTAAGCGTTCCTGTGCCTGCCTCTACAGGAGTTACGGTTGCGCCCATCAGCTTCATGCGGAATACGTTGAGTGCCTGGCGCTCCATGTCGTGGATGCCCATGTAGACAAGGCACTCTAACCCAAACCGGGCGCAGGCGGTGGCAGTAGCGACTCCGTGCTGTCCAGCTCCGGTTTCCGCAATAATGCGCTCCTTACCCATGCGTTTAGCTAGAAGGACCTGGGCGATGGCATTGTTGATTTTATGAGCCCCTGTGTGGTTTAAGTCTTCGCGCTTGAGATAGATTTGGGGTCCGCTGCCATCTGGTTTAGCGTAGTGAGCGCTGAGTCGCTCGGCAAAGTAAAGCGGACTGGGACGACCCACGTAGTCTTGTAGGAGGTGTTGTAGTTCTGCGTTAAAGCTCGGATCGTCGCGATACTGCTTAAACGCAGTTTCTAGCTCGGCAAGAGCAGGCATCAGCGTTTCCGGCACGTACTTACCGCCGAACTGTCCGAATCGACCCATTGCATCGGGATAAAGTTGTGATGTTGCAGTTTCAATATCTTGCGTACTAACCATTTTTGATCCTCTAATTTGTGTGTAAAAAAATTATGAGTAAGAGACCTATGTGCATGAAAGGGGAGGCTTGGCATCAAGGAAACCAAAGCTTCTAGGCGGAAACGACTTGCTTTTCTGGAGCAACCGCCGCTTTCAGTTCTTGACACAGAGACTCAATTCCCTGCAAGCCTTCACTTGGCGTGTCCTGAGCCAACCGTTTAACGAAAGCACTACCAACAATGATCCCATCGGCTCCCCAGTCCTTAACCTGACGAGCCTGTTCGCTACTAGAGATCCCAAAGCCAACACCGATTGGTTTATCGGTTATTTGGCGCATCTGCTCTAGGGAGTCTTTAACCTTTCCCTGGACTTGCGACCGCACGCCCGTAACGCCCGTAACGCTGACTAAATAGATGAATCCCTGAGATTTTTGGGCAATCTTTTCGATCCGCTCTTTAGAAGAGGTGGGAGCAACTAACAAAATAACTTCAACGCCGGCGCTGGCAGCCATTTCTAGTAGCTCAGCAGACTCGTCGATTGGGAGATCGGGAACGACCAATCCCTTTACTCCCACTTGGGAGATTTGCTCCATAAACGGCTTGATACCCCGGTTCAGAATTGGGTTGTAGTAAGTAAAGAGTATTATGGGGGCCTGTAGGTTAGGACTCACAGACTCGACCAGTTTTAGCACCTGCTCGAGGTTAACGCCTTTCTTTAAAGCGCGGGTAGCGGCTGCTTGAATCACCGGTCCGTCGGCTAGCGGGTCTGAGTAAGGAACCCCTAGCTCAATTAGGTCAGCTCCATTGCGGTCTAATACCTGTAACGCCTCGGCTGTCGTTGCCAGGTCTGGATCGCCAGCGGTAATAAAGGGAATGAGAGCGCACTGCTGGCGCGATCGCAACGTTTGAAACTGTTGAGAAATTGAAGTCATTTGTATGATGAGTTGCTGTTAGTTGTTAATTTCAATATTGATTAACGCCTGCAGAAATGAATTAAGATTGAATTCCTGCATCTTGAACAATGGCGGTACGATTGGGTTACTTACTGTACTGCCTCCTTTTCTTCGTTCAGAATTTTGCGAACAGCCTGCTCTATATCCGGCTGCTTGACTAAAGACTCGCCAATCAGAACAGCCTGCGCTCCCGCTTGTGCCACCCGCTCTAAATCGGCTCGGTTAAACAAACCTGACTCGCTGACGACCGTTATCCCTCTACTCTGGATTTGTTCTTGCTGCTGCTGGATTAATTGCTTAGTGGTTTCAAGATCGACAGTAAAGTTTTCTAGATCGCGGTTATTGATTCCGAGCAGGCGCAAGTCAGATAGAGACAGGGCGCGATCCAGTTCTGCTGCTGTATGCACTTCTATCAATGCGGTCATGCCTAGAGAGTGGATCGTGTTTAAAAAGTCTTGCAGATCGCGATCGCGCAAAATAGCAACGATGAGCAGCACCGCATCGGCTCCCGCCGCTCGCGCTAAATAAATTTGGTAGGGGTCGATGATGAACTCCTTGCACAGCAGCGGTAAGGACACGCTACGGCGAACTAAGCGCAGATTGTCAAAACTACCCTGAAAAAAATGGCGATCCGTTAGCACCGACAAGCAGGCAGCTCCGGCTTTTTCATAGGCTTGGGCAATACGAACGGGATCGAAGTCGGCTCGAATGACCCCCTTACTGGGTGAAGCCTTTTTGACCTCAGCAATTAAGCTGGGTTTGCTAGGGCTTTCCGGTAAAACCTGTAAATGTAAAGCGAGCAGAAAATTTCGCGCTGGCGGAGTTGCCTGAACTTGGTTTTGTAGCTTAGAAAGAGGAAGCGAAGCCTTCATTTGAGCCACTTCTTGCTCTTTGTGCCAAACAATTTTTTCCAGGATATGACGCGGTTCAGTATTGGGAGCTGCAATTGGGTAGTCTTTTACTGCTTGGTCAGGGGATTGACGACGAATCTGCATAGTTGGAAAAACGGTTTTTCTACGAAGTCATTTGATAGCAAACTGCCGACAAATTCATTAGCTGGCAGATATAGCCGCCTTGGTCGGTGTGGATTTGGCGTAGGCTTGGAGCACGTTCTCAATAATTGACAAGCCCACTCCGCCAGCAAGGGTCATGATCGATTCTGGGTGGAACTGAACAGCAGCGATCGCGTGAGTTTTATGTTCAATTGCCATAATTACTCCATCTTCCGACAGTGCGGTTACTTGCAGTTGCTCGGGTAAACAGTCTTTCTGAGCAAACAGGGAGTGGTATCGACCAACCTCAAAAGATTTCGGAACGTCTTTGAAGAGTGCCGAATCTTCAACAAAAGATCCGTGGGACTCCCCCACCTCGGAACAGGTGGGGGAGGAAAGCGGGTGAGTCGATACCGCTCGATGCGGTTGAGACTCACATTTTCTTAGGCTACACATAAGCCATTCG
>JAAANX010000058.1 GCA_009909085.1 Cyanobacteria bacterium GSL.Bin1
ATATTCGGACATTTATGAGTATAACATAGATTGTGCCTCTCCGCTTTGCTACGAGTCACGGGCTATCCTTCCCGACGTTCGTTGCTACGCAACAGAACGCGGGGCTGTCGCCCATAGCTCATTTTCTGTCCAATAGTCGGTATAACCAGCATCACAAATGTTAAACTTCCCTTGAATCTTTACTTTTTCCCGAAACTCATTCCTTCCCCTGAACTCACTAGTCACTGATTACTGTTTCTTGTTATACCTTAAGAGTAAGGTTATGTACAGAAAACTGTGTATGCTCAAAAGAGCTCTTATTGCCATCATTCACCTTTATCGGGCTTTGATTTCTCCACTCTTTCCCCCCAGTTGTCGTTTCCAACCGACCTGTTCTCAATATGCAATTGAAGCAGTGGAGCGATTTGGCATTATTCAAGGCAGTTGGTTAGCAGTGAAACGCATTTTGCGCTGTCATCCCTTCCATCCGGGCGGTTATGACCCCGTTCCTATGAAAAAAGAAGGGGAAATCGATCAGCAAGGGAAGGAAATAGCAAATCACAAATCATAAATTAATGTCAGTCATCGTTGTTGAACATCTGAGTAAAGTTTACCCCGTTGCGATTAAAGAACCAGGCTGGAAAGGCGCATGGAATCACTTTTTTAAGCGCAATTATCGCTATGTTAATGCGGTAAAAGATGTCACGTTTTATGTTGAACCTGGAGAAATCGTCGGTTTTTTGGGGGCAAATGGCGCGGGGAAAACAACAACCCTGAAAATGTTGACTGGGTTAATTCATCCCTCCACAGGGCGGGTACGAGTCGCCGGTTATCAACCGTTTCGTCGCCAGCACGCTTTTCTCAAGCAAATGAGTTTGGTAATGGGGCAAAAGCAGCAATTACTCTGGGATTTACCTGCGATTGACTCTTTAAAGATTAATGCAGCCGTTTATCAAATTTCTGATGTTGACTTTCGCCAGCGCGTCGGCGAGTTCAGTGAAATGTTGGATCTAGAAGGAAAACTCAGTAAACCGATGCGGAAATTATCCCTTGGGGAACGGATGAAAGCCGAGTTACTCGCTGCATTACTCCATCATCCACAAGTTTTATTCCTGGATGAACCGACGTTAGGGTTAGATATTAATGCCCAAGCGGCAGTGAGAGACTTTTTACGGGAATATAATCAACGTCAGCAAGCCACCATCATTTTGACGAGTCACTACATGGCAGATATTACAGCGTTATGTGAGCGTGTTATGTTGATGCACCAAGGACGCCTCTTTTATGATGGCGGTTTGGACGAATTAGTGGAAAAATTTGCACCGTATCGAGAAGTAGTCGTCGAGTTTTCTGAACCTTTACCGGAAGAAAAGCTAGTCCAATATGGTGAACTCGAAGGAATTGAAGGGCGAGAAGCGCGTTTTATTATCCGTCGGGAGGATTTAACCCAAACGACGGCAAAACTTTTAATGCAATTAGATGTGATTGATTTAAAGGTTAGTGATCCGCCGATTGAAGAAATTATTGGGCGTTTGTTCCGTCAGGGAGGATTAACGAACAGAACAGTTGACAGTCTTAGCTCCGATAGATGCAGCTTTTAATGCTTTACTAAGGGCAACGAGCGTGATTGGCAATGACCTCATCTTCGACCATGGGGCGTTGCATTTTTTGGTGTGGTCTCGGTTAACTTTTTGGGTCTTACTCATAGCGAAACTCAATCACTCAATCATTAATTTAGATTGAGTTTCACACGATTTTCGATGGCTCTTGACTTTTTTCCACTTTCCTTAAGTTGTTACCAATGGTTGTTAATTTCCTGAAGATAAGATTAATGAACTTAATTTGGCAACCGCTAGATTATGATCTTGATCGGGGATGATCTTCAGACGAAAATGGGTGATTGGTTCAAGATCGACTGTCCAGTCTTCCTGTTGAAATGTTGTTCCTGGTGGGCTAAACGTATAATCTTGCTGGAGCACTTTCTCAAAACTTTGACCTCTATTGTGAGAGACTGAAACTTGAAGCATTTGAGTGCGACTCGCTTCGACTTCCTCGATTTCGAGTTGGATTTTCCGAATCGCTTGGGGCTGATCGAAGACGAGAGTAATGGTTTGAGGCCCCGAGGCAGCTGCAGCCCAATAACTGGCTCCCTTGCCGTGCTCCTGGTTGAACGCATTCTCAATGGGATGTGCTGAATCCTCGGAAGTGAGTTGAACGGTTGCCATGTTGACAATATCTAACTCGCCAGTCATTGCTGAGCGGCTATTTAAGGTTCCCGAATCTACAATTTCTTTTCGCATTGTGCCTCCTGAAGTTGAAAATTCTGCCTTGTCCTGTTCTCCTTGTGAAATCTCGACAGACTCGACAGTGTGGCTATCGGCATCTACTGTTGGTAGATTGATGAAAAATAGCCCCAACAAAATTATTAATAATAGTCCGCTCCCTATAATTCCAGCCATAATTTTTATTTTACTCATGAGACTGCCTCAGAAACATACTTTCGCTAATACTCGTCGATCCAGTCAGTGAAAATGCCTAAAGCTAGTTTTCTCACCTTGTCCGAAGTTCCGATCTAGGATTGGATTAGATTCTTTGATAGCAATACTGAATGTTTGACTACCAGGTTGGCAGCAGCCTTGCCGTTGATAACCCCACCTACATTGAACAGCGAGCCAATCACGATCTTTATGAAGCCCTATTTAGAGCAAATCGCGATCGCGCGCTATTTAACTTAAAGGAAGTATTTTGGAAGGAGGGATGAGTATTAGTAAAGATCATGCAAGAGACTTAATCCCTCTGTTGATGTAATAGTTGGGGTACGCAACCTGGAATAAAAAGTGGTCGCCAAAAATCTCCCGTTAACGTAAAAAGATAACGAGAGATCACTCTGTTGCCTATTCCTTATTCCCTCACTTCAACCCGCCAAGTGACTTTTTCAGCAGACTCTACTTAATAAATAACATTTCCTGATAAGTGGGGAGGGGCCAGAGACTATCGGCAACTTCACCTTCCAAAGCATCAGCCTTCTCGCGTAGTTCTCTCATGATTGGCAACAAAGTACTAGCACAGTAGCGCATCTTTTCTTCTGTGTTTGCAGCATGATTTTTCGCTAAAGCATCACTGAGACAAGTGATTTCTGATACTAAAGAATTAGTCAAATTGGCAATTTTCTGGATATGATCCTGTTCTAAAGCGATACTGAAATGGGCAAGATTGTTAAGTGTGTTCGAGAGTTGGGATAAATACTCCATTGCCGCCGGATAAATCATGGTTTTTGCCATGTTAACCATTAGTTTCGCTTCCACTTCAATGGAGAGGATGTACTGTTCGGCATAGACTTCAAAGCGACTTTCTAACTCAACAGGCGTCAGGACACCGGTTTTCTTAAACAAATCTTCAATTGCTTCTTCCTTCAAAACAGGTAGCGCATCGGCGCTAGTGGGTAAGTTCACTAATCCTCGCTCTTCCACTGCCATTTTGTGCCATTCTTCTGAGTAGCCATTCCCCCCAAAGATGACGGCACTATGCTGTTCCATGACATCTTTCAAGACCGTAATAATGGCAGTATTCATTTCGGTGTCTTTTGCCAGTTCATTTTCCAGTCGATTGCCGATCCAGTCTAGGGAATCAGCAAGCATTGTATTCAAAACAATTAAGGGACCGGAAACAGACTGATTAGAACCCACAGCTCGAAATTCAAAGCGGTTGCCTGTAAACGCAAACGGTGAAGTGCGGTTGCGATCGCCAGCATCTTGAGTCAATTGTGGCACCACATCAACGCCAATATCCAATACACCTTTCTGCTTAGACTCAGAAACAGTTCCCGTTTTGATCTGCTCAAATACTTCTTCGAGTTGTGTCCCTAAATAAACAGACATAATTGCCGGTGGGGCTTCGTTCGCGCCTAAACGATGGTCATTACTCGCTGTCGCGATCGCTGCGCGCATCAGCGGTCCATATTTATGAACTCCTCGAATGACAGCGGCGCAGAATAACAGGAACTGAGCATTTTCATGGGGCGAGTCGCCGGGATCGAGGAGATTGCCTTGAGTGGCATTCCCAACTGACCAATTCACGTGCTTGCCCGAACCATTAATCCCAGCAAAAGGTTTCTCATGAAGCAGACAGATAAAACCGTGCTTTTTGGCAGTTTGCTTGAGAACCGTCATGATTAGTTGCTGGTGATCGCTGGCAACATTAGCGGCTTCAAAAAATGGGGCAATTTCAAATTGACCCGGTGCGACCTCGTTATGGCGAGTTTTCGCCGGAATCCCCAGCTTGTAGAGCGTCGATTCCACTTCCTGCATAAAAATCTGTATCCGCTCGGGAATCGCACCAAAGTAATGATCATCAAATTCTTGACCTTTGGCTGGAGCTTTGCCAAAAAGGGTTCGTCCGGCTAATAAAAGATCGGGACGCTGACTAGCAAAATTGGCATCCACGAGAAAATACTCTTGTTCTGCGCCACAGCTCGAATTAACTGGTGCAACTTCTTCATTGCCCAGGAGGGTTAAAACCTTACGAGCTGCTTTATCCATTGCTGCAATAGAACGTAAGAGGGGAACTTTTTTATCTAATGCTTCCCCAGTCCAAGAAACAAATACAGTGGGAATACAAAGGGTTGACCCATTCTCCGTTTCCATGATGTAGGCTGGGCTAGTTACATCCCATCCGGTATAGCCTCGTGCTTCAAAGGTGTCGCGAATCCCCCCATTGGGGAAAGAAGAGCCATCTGGTTCACCCTGTACCAACACTTTGCCGGAAAATTCGGAAATCACTTTGCCGTCACCTTGCACAGAAATGAAACCGTCATGTTTTTCTGCGGTCAAATTAGTCATGGGGTAAAAAACATGGGCGTAGTAAAGGGCCCCTTTTGACATTGCCCAGTCTCGCATGGCAGTGGCAACGGCATCTGCAACCGAGGAGTCAAGCTTTTCACCAGTAACAATTGTCTTTTTAATCGATTTAAAGACTGCCTTGGGAAGACTGGCCTGCATTTTATTCAGGTCAAATACGTTTTCTGCCCAAATATCCTCCAAACGCTCTGGAGGTTGAGTTGGTATAGCATCGCGATTGGTGATGTGATTAATGGCTTGTACTCGGCCAGCATTTCCACTCATAAATTTTTTATTACTCTATCAGGCGTTGACTGCTCAATCTTATATTAAGTACCTCTACCAAAATGGGTAATTTTTATACCAAATTTTCATGATTTTGATTTAAATCTTAAAGTTTTGTACTTAAGGGTAATCTTTGACTAGGAAGTATGACTTTGGTGCTTGCGATTGGCGAGCACTTACAACAGGCGAAAAAAAGATAAATCTAAGCCGTGATCAACGACTTAGACTTTAGAAAAAAGACAGTTGCTAACTATTCCAACCAAGATTTGCAGATTAATCACGATACACTTCATCAAGCAGCGCGCGATCGCGATCAAACAGTTGAATATGCAAAGGCATTTGTCCGATAGCATGAGTGGAACAACTTAAGCAGGGATCAAAGGCACGAATGCCAGCTTCCACACGGTTGAGCATTCCCTCGGAAATTTCATTCCCGTGAATATAATGTTGGGCAATCTGGGTAACGGTACGGTTCATGGCTAGGTTATTTTGTCCCGTGGCAATAATCAAATTCACCTTCTCAATGAGACCGTTTTCATTGACGTTGTAATGGTGAAAGAGGGTTCCTCGGGGGGCTTCACTGACACCAATGCCTTCTAAGGAATTAATACCCGCTTCAGCACGTACCCGAGGCGACATTAAATCATGATCGTACATGAGTTGTTCAATGCGGTCGATCGCGCCTAAAATTTCTACTAACCGGGCGTAGTGGTAAAAGAAAGAGGAGGTAGCAACTCTTGCCCCAGCGCGACTGCGAAATTCTTCTAACTCACGGTCTGCGGCGATGGTGCCAAATCGCTCACAAATATTCAAACGCGCTAAAGGTCCCACCCGATACATGCCATCTGGGTAGCCCATTGGTTTATAGTAGGGAAATTTGAGATAGGACCAAGGCTCGATGGCTTCACCAATAAAGTCAGTGTAATTGTCCTCACTGAGTCGATCCGCGATAATGTTGCCCTCACTATCCATAAAGCGAATGTGACCGTCATAATGTTCCCAAGTGCCATCCGGGGCAACTAACCCCATAAATAGGGAGGGAAATTTCCCAAATACATCGGCTTCGGTGGCAAATTGATCCAACAGCCGTTTAAATAGTCCCAGCGCCTGTTCTGTAGTTGCTCGCGCTTCGGGAAGCCGCTCTATAATCCAATCGCGGGCTTCTTCTGATAGCGGCGAACGCACCCCACCCGGAACTGCCCAGGCCGCGTGAATTTTCCGGGCGCCGAGCAACTCAATAATTTTTTGTCCAAATTGTCGCAAGCGAATCCCAGCCCGCGCTAATTCGGGATCCGACTGGATTAAGCCGAAAATATTGCGCGCTTGGGGGTCACTGTCAAAGCCAAGGAGAAAATCAGGGCTACTGAGATGAAAGAAACTGAGGGCATGAGACTGGGTAATTTGTCCCAAGTTCATCAACCGTCGTAATTTTTCTCCTGCTGGGGGAATCTGCACGGCAAGAATTTTATCCCCGGTTTTAGCCGAAGCGAGGAGATGACTGACCGGGCAAATCCCGCAAATGCGAGCGGTAATGCCTGCCATTTCAAACATGGGGCGACCTTCGCAGAATTTCTCAAACCCTCGAAACTCAACCACATGGAAGCGAGCATCATCCACATTTCCCTCGTCATTGAGATAGACAGAGATTTTGGCGTGACCTTCGATGCGAGTGACCGGATCAATTGTTACTGTTTTTGCCATTGTTCTTCTCTCTAAATATCAACCAAATTTGAGCATTTCTCGTCCAGTCATGTCTGGATTTTTCGCTTCCAGCAACGGCGCGATCGCGTTCTGAATGCGCTCCGCGGAAGGGGGACACCCGGGTAAAAACAAATCAACACTCACCACTTCATGGACGGGACGCACTCGATCTAGCAATTCTGGGACAATTCCGGGGGCGTGAGGGAGTTGCCGCGAGTCATCGCCCAGTTCTAAGTAGCATCGTTGCAGGGTGTCATCGGTTTTCCCTTGCAAGTTTCGCATCGCCGGAACATTCGCTGTAACCGCACAATCGCCAAAAGAAACTAGCAGTTTTGTTTTGTCCCGCACTTCTCGAATCAGTTCCAGGTTGTCCTCATTAGCAACAGCCCCTTCCACAAGGCAAACATCAACGCCATCGGGGTAGTCTTTATAATCTGATCCGACTGGGGAATAAACGACATCGACGTGTTGGGCGAGTTCAATCAGCCATTCATCTAAATCTAAAAATGACATATGACAACCGGAACACCCAGCTAGCCAAATCGTTGCAAATTTTATCTTGTCCATTCTTTTTTCTCCCGTGCGGTCACTAAAAATTCTAATTTGGCGCGATCGCGCTCCATTTCGGCAACGGTTACCCCTTTCCGGAAAATTGCCCCGGTTGGGCAAGCATCCACACACTTGCCGCAAGCGGTACAAGCATCCACTTCGCCCCAAGGTTGATTTAAGCCCGTGACAACTTTACACACTTCCCCTCGTTCGGCAACATCCCAAACGTGCGCCCCTTCAATTTCATCGCAAACGCGCACACAGCGTGTACATAACACACAACGATTGCGATCTATGCCAAAGCGTTCGTGAGAGACATCCACATCTCGGTCAGTGGGGAAACGATAGCTAAAGCGGGTATGATCCATTCCCACCTCAACGGCTAAATCCTGTAACTCACAGTTCTCATTTGCCACACAAATCGCACAAACATGATTCCCCTCCGCAAATAGCATTTCCACGATCATCTTCCGATATTCTTGTAAACGGGGGGTGTTGGTGTGGACTTTCATCTCTTCACTCACTTCGGTTACACAAGCGGGAAGCAATTTATTAATCCCTTCCACTTCCACCAAACAGAGGCGACACGCACCCACGTCAGAAACCCCTTCTAGGTGGCATAATACCGGAATCCGGATTTCTGCTTCTTGCGAAGCCTGTAAAATCGTTGACCCCGCTTCTACGGCGACATCAACCTCATCAATTGTCAGTGTTGTTACTGCCATTCTGTGTTCTCCTCTCTAAACTGACCAACGGTCAAAGCCAGCCCCTTCTGTTCCAAGAGGCGTAATCTCTGACTTTATACTTTACTCATCGCCGGCTGTAGCAAATCTTGATACTCAGACTCAAAATAGCGCAAGGTACTCAAGACGGGATTAGGCGACGTTTGCCCCAAACCACACAAACTGGTTGCTTTTACCATGTCGCAGAGTTCTTGCAGTTGCGCTAAATCAGCTGCAGTGGCTTCTTCAGCAAGTAATTTTTTGAGCAGATCGTACATTTGTACGGTTCCCGCCCGACAAGGAATACACTTGCCACAGCTCTCTTCTTGACAAAATTCCATGTAATACTTGGCAACCCCCACCATACTGGTGTCTTGATCCATGACGACCATGCCCCCGGATCCCATCATCGAACCGGCTGCGGAGAGAGATTCGTAATCTACAGAAATATCTAATTGGTCGGCAGGAATACAACCGCCAGAGGGACCACCCGTTTGCACTGCCTTCACTTGACCGCCATTGGGAACGCCTCCGCCCATTTCCTCAACAATTTCTCGCAGGGTGATGCCCATCGGCACTTCAATTAAACCGTTATAGATAACGTTTCCCGTGAGGGAGAAAATCTTTGTGCCTTTACTCTTACCGGTGCCAATGCTGGCATACCAGTCCGCGCCTTTAGTGATAATGGGGGCAATATTACCAAGGGTTTCCACGTTGTTAATTAAGGTGGGTTTGCCATAGAGTCCAACCACAGCAGGATAAGGAGGGCGTGGACGAGGAACCCCGCGTCCACCAGAAACTGAGGCAATGAGAGCCGTTTCTTCCCCACAGACAAATGCACCCGCCCCTACGCGGATTTCGACCGAAAAGTTAATGGCTGAACCAAAAATTTGCGTGCCGAGGACATTGTTGCGTTTGGCCTGCTTAATCGCTTTTTCCAGACGAGAAATGGCTAAAGGATACTCAGCGCGAACATAAATATAACCGTGGTCTGCCCCCACCGCATAGCCCGCGATCGCCATTCCTTCTATAATTCGATGGGGGTCGCTTTCGAGCACACTCCGGTCCATAAATGCACCGGGATCCCCTTCATCCGCGTTACAAATGACATATTTTTGTCCAGGGGGCATTTTTGCTACGGTTGACCATTTCAGCCCCGTGGGAAAACCCGCTCCCCCGCGACCGCGCAACCCAGAGCGAGTAATTTCTTGCACCACTTCTTCTGGAGACATTTCAAAGAGGCTATGGTGTAAACCCTGATAGCCCCCAACCGCAAGATACTCTTCAATACTTTCTGGATCAATTTGGCCACTATGTTCTCGAACAATTTGCAGTTGATGAGCAAAGAATGGATGATTAGGATTACCGGGGGTTGCGGTGACAATTTCCCCTTGTAGTCCTTTAATAATCGACGGGGCTTGTTCGGGAGTCACTTGTTCATAAAGTCGGTAGTGGTTAGGATCTTGACTATTTTCCACTTCTACAATTGGACCCTGACCGCAAAAGCCCATACAACCCACACTCACGACTTGTACTTCAGTGCCTAAGTTGGCTTCTTTCACTGCTTTGTCCATTGCTTTTTTGACCGCCGGGGAATTGGAAGCCTGACACCCCGTCGAGGTACAACAATAAACCCGAATGTTTTTTCTTTTTTGTCGTGCTTGGTCAGCCCACTCTTGTAATTCTGCCCATTCCATATTATTTCTCCTCTTGCCATTGGTGTAACTTTTTGCTGACACTCTCGGAGTTTTGTTGACCGGCAACCGTGCCATCAAAAACGATGGCAGGCGCAATTCCACAAGCCCCAATACAGCGCGCCGTTACTAAAGAGACTTGACCATCTGCAGTGGTTTCTCCGGCAGTAATTTGGAATTCTTTTTCAAGATTGGATAAGATTTTGTCGCTGCCTTTGACATAACACGCTGTCCCCATACAAACGACACAAGTATGAGCGCCACCGGGCTTCAGCATGAAAAGATGGTAGAAAGTGGCGACACCATAAACCCGACTCAGGGGGAGTTTCAGGTGTTTGGCAACATAGGCGAGGACATCTTCTTCTAAATAACCAAATGCTTCTTGGGCTTTGTGTAGAACCTCAATTAGGGAATCTTGTTGATATTGAGAGCGCTTCATTGTCACATCCAGAACACGGAAGCGCTTGTCTGGCTGCTTTTGAGGTTGCTTTGTTTCAGTTTCTTGGCTCGCAGTTTTCATGATTGGTGAAGAAAGCGGATCAGGCGACCTTTTAAGCTTTCTACAGGAAAAACTGAGCTGATAACCTGTAACGAGCGCGATCGCGAGTCTGCTTTGACAAGTTTTATACGTTGCTGAAGTCTGGTTCCAAATCGCTGGGCATGACTTCACATCTACTATTAAAAATTAACTGGGGAATAAAATTCATCCCAGTGCATCAAATCTTAACGGGAAAAGTTGCAGGAAACTCGCTTGGGTTGGGCTCTCGTGAATTGATATATTTTTATTAAAGTGATATAAATTATATTAAACTAATAATATTTATTATAAGATGTTAACTCAATATTAAAATTTGAAAATATCTCGTAAAATTAAGCAAAACAATAAATAATTTTAGGTGAACTTAAATTTTTCAGGTCATGGAATCAATACTCGCTAATACATTTGATGAATTTAATAAATATAGTGGTTGGATTGTCTGGAATCTATTTTTGGCGTTTATTCCTTTAGTCCTTAGTTTATGGTTGTTTCTGAGGAGGAGTAACAAACGATCGCTGCTTTGGTGGTTGATTTTAGTCGTTTATATTGCTTTTTTACCGAATGCTCCTTATTTACTCACTGATATCATTCATCTCATTGAAGCGATCCGAGCCAACTATTCGATTTGGATTACTACTTTAGTTTTTATTCCGCTACACGTCTCAGCGATCTTGGTTGGATGGGAAGCTTATGTTATTTCTTTGATTAATCAAGGTCACTATCTGAAACAACAAGGGTGGAGAAAATTTATTGTTCCGAGTGAGTTAATCACTCATGGTCTATGTGCCATTGGGATTTTTTTAGGACGATTTCGTCGCTTTAATAGTTGGGATTTAGTAACCCAGCCAGACATTTTAATTACTTCAACAATCAACGATTTAACTGATAAAAAACCATTGTTGGTTATTTTAATAACTTGGATTATTTTAATTATTCTCTATTGGTTAACGAAACAAATTAGTCTAGGAACTTTATTACGAATTAAGATGTTATTATACAAGCTCGATGCCCAAAAATAGTTGCAATTGACGAATGAGCCGATTGACTGCCTATCGATAGTAATTTAGACGACACATTAATTAAGCTTTGTCAACCACTTGGAAATACCCCATACATCCCCGTTCGGCAATCCAGTCTTGATGGGGATGAAACATATATTTTCCGGGATACTGATAGGAGAATTCTAGAATATGGCGTTCTGAAGGACCCATGGTTACCGCATCTGCGACTTCATGAGGGGTAAGAGTAGAACCCGTTCGATATAACTGAAACATATTGGCATGGAGATGAAAGGTGGCTGCAGAGGCAAATTCCATCATGTTCAACAGATAAACCCGAATCAATTGGTCTTTTTGGATGGGAATCGGATAGTCATCGTAGTAGTTCGGGAGGCCATTAAAAGCATAGAATTCATTTTCCTCATCTGCATTGGTATCGTAAGCCCCCATAATCAGAACCATTTCATCGGCTTGCGGACGCGGTTCTGGGGGATCGATAATAAACATCCCGTACAGTCCTTTCCCAATGTGACGAGTGACGGGTTCGACGTGACAGTGATAGAGGTGAACGCCGTAGGGTTGAGCATCAAACTCATAGACCACTTGTTCATCGTGGCGAACGGAACGGATCCCATCTTCGGAGGCGGGGTGAATTCCGTGGAAATGGACGGTGTGAAAACGCCCGGCTTGGTTATTAAAGATGACTCGCACGCGATCGCCGGTTTTCGCTCTTAAAGTAGGACCGGGCACGCGATCATTATAAGTCCAAGTGCGAAAGGAAACCACGGTATTCAGTTCAATAATGCCGGATGTGGCTTCCAGATAAAATTCGCGAACAGTGCGCCCATTTTCTTGTTTGACAGTTCCGTAATCGAATTCTCGGAGAAAGCGAAAAGGATTGATGCCATTCCCCTGCATTGGGGTATCTTTTGGTGGAGGAGGAATAATCGGTTTACTTTTACTTTGAGCAATGGGGTTAAACAAGAGATTGGTTCCTAAAACGCCAATTCCTGCTGCTCCCCATTTTAGGAATTGGCGACGTTTCCAGAGTGGCTGACCCGGATTCGGATTGACAAAATTCATTACAGCTTATTAATAATTACTTTCAGTAATCCTAGTGTAGGCAATCTTGATGTTAGTCGCATCAATTTTATTGTTCATCCCTTGAGTGGGGATGATGGGGTTATACTATTTCTGAAAACGATTGCTACAAATTGAACCACAGAGTCACAGAGAACACAGAGAATGGAAGCACTGGGACTGTCACTTCCAATCTGAGAGATGGTATTACTACTTAAAGAAAAAAGTTTCTTCTAGATTTAACCCAAGTTTGCTTTTCTCAAGTATGATGACAGATTGAATCTTCAATAAATAAGTGAGAACGTTCATTCATGAAACATCGTGGAGTAACCATTTGGTTAACGGGTTTAAGTGGTGCCGGTAAAACAACAATTACCAGAGCTTTAGAACAAGAGCTGCGATCGCGCAATTGTGAAAAGCTAGAAGTCTTAGATGGCGATATTGTCCGGCAAAACCTTACCAAGGGTTTAGGATTTAGTAAAGAAGACCGGGATACCAATATCCGTCGCATTGGCTTTGTGTCTCATCTGCTCACCCGGAATGGGGTGATTGTTATCGTATCGGCAATTTCCCCCTATCGAGAAATTAGAGAAGAAGTCCGTCAACAAATTGGGGATTTTGTTGAAATCTTTGTCAATGCCCCTTTAAATGTTTGCGAAGAGCGAGATGTCAAAGGCTTATACAAAAAAGCACGCGCCGGAGAAATCGAAAAATTTACTGGCATTGATGACCCTTATGAACCGCCAAATAATCCCGAAGTCGAATGTCGGACTGATTTAGAAGCTTTAGAAGAAAGTGTCGGGAAAGTATTAGGAAAACTCGAAGCACTGGGTTATATTTCTTATTAATTAGTTTTAAAAGAAAGGGGTGAATGCCGATTCGCCCCTTTCAAATCAGTCAATTGCTTTATTTTTCGCGATCGCGATCGTGCAAGAATGAGAAAGGAACCGAAGCTTTAGCTATCGAATCACAATAGAGATTAGGGGATGGCGCGATAGGGCTCTCTCTGCCCGCGCACTCCTTAGTATAGAACTACGCGCCGGGGAAAGATTGAAAATGAAAGCATCAATCAAAATCAAAAAAATCTCTAATGAATTTATTGAGTTTATTGCCAAAGGAACTACTCCTGAAGAAATGACTCAATTTCAATTTTCAGAAGAAACACAAGAAAGAATAGAAAATTTGGTGATTGCTTCCAAAACCGGAAACATCACAGAGGATGAGCAAAAGGAACTAGAGGAAGTATTATTTATTGATCATCTAATCACGCTGGCTAAGGCTAAGGCTTACCAATATATTCAGTCATCAGAGTCTCAGGATTAATGTCTCGTTATTATCTTTCTCTGGAATTACGAAATCTAGTGGCAAGAAGAGCAGATTATCTTTGTGAATATTGTCTAATCTCAGAAACAGTTCGTTCTACGAGTCATCAATTTGACCACATTATCAGTATCAAGCATGGGGGTAACACGAGTGCTGAAAACTTAGCCTATGCTTGCTTATATTGTAATTTGAATAAAGGAACAGATTTAGGTTCCATTAGTCGCCAATCAGGTGAGCTGACAAGATTCTTTAATCCCAGAACAGACAAATGGTCTGACCATTTTTTTCTTCGATATGCCCGGATTGAGCCTTTAACTAATCTTGGCGAGGTGACAGTTAGAATACTCAAGTTGAATGATCAGGATCGAATCTTAGAAAGACAACTCCTTATCTACGTCAATCAATATCCTTCTCCAGAAGCTAAGAAAAGAATTAATTCCGATGACGGGAAGTCGCCGTCAAAGTGATTAGTCCCTTAGACGATAGGAAAAAGGAACAACACGGCGACTCAAGAAGCAATTAATTTCCCAGTTGAATGGCGCCTTGGCGGAGAATGTCCCAAGCCTGGCCCGTCCATTTGGCAACGGTGGAAGGAAGACCGCTACTGACAATGGGTGGCGTCTCAGCCAGAACGAGCACCTCAGGAAAAGCTTGATCAATCGCTTCGGGGGTCGTTAGTGGGGGTTCTCCGGAACGGTTGGCACTAGTTGTAGCAAGAACGCCTGTTGCGGCAAAAATTTGTCGCGCGATCGCGCAATCAGGGACCCGAATCCCAATGGTATCTGGTGTTTGCGGATTGACCTGGGGTGGAACGTTGGCTGAACTGGGTAAAACCAAGGTTAACTGTCCGGGAAAATACCGCTGGGCGGTTTTTTCCCAAATCGCAAACTCTTCTGGCGTTCCTTCCACATAAGACCATAACGGTTCAGGAGATCCTCCCATTAAAATGAGCGGTTTCGCAGCCTCTCGTTGTTTAAGCTGAAAAATGGCTGCGGCGCGATCCGGTCGGACTGCCAAAGCGGGAACCGTATCAGTTGGAAAACTGACAACCTGACCGTCTTTAGCACCAGTCACCAATTCAGAAAAAGAAACAAGCGTCATTGGGGAAAGTGTTGATGTTTAACGTCGTCAATATAATTTTCTGCCGCTTCCATAATCATTTCTCGGAGGTTAACGTAGGCTTTGGCAAAGGGTGGTTGTTTTGGGGTTAACCCCAGTAAGTCCGAGGTCACTAACACTTGTCCATTACAGTGTTTCCCGGCGCCAATACCAATCGTCGGAATTGACAGCGTAGCGGTAATTTTAGCCGCCAGTTCACTGGGGATATGTTCCAGAATGAGCGCAAATACCCCCGCTTCTGCCAGATTGATCGCTTCTTGGTAAATGCGTTCTGCTTCTTCGGGGGTCTTACCCTGTTGGCGATAACCCAGGCGATGAACGGATTGGGGGGTTAACCCCACGTGGCCCATCACCGGAATTCCAATGCGAGTGAGGGTCGCAACCGTCCGCGCGATCGCGCGATTGCCCCCTTCTAACTTCACTGCCTGGACGCCGGTTTCTTTTAACACCCGCCCTGCGGTATGAATCGCTTGCTGTTCACTTTCTTGATAGGTTAAAAACGGCAGATCACAAACCACCAAAGCCCGTTTTACCCCTCGTTTCACTGCTGCCGCATGATGCAACATTGCGTCTAAACTGAGGGGAAGGGTCGTTTCATGTCCCAAAGCGGTCATCGCCAAAGAATCACCCACGAGGAGGATATCCAGCCCCACCTCATCTAGAATTTGAGCAAAGGCGTAATCCCATGCCGTCAAAACCGTAATCGGGCGTTGTTGTTGTTTCCACTTTAAAAGTTGTGCGGTAGTTACTACCATGAAAAAGGCTCAGCAATGGAGAGGCGACAAATAATTAATAATTATCAATTATCAATAATTAACGATCAACTCTGATGTTAGCTTAATCATAGCTAGCATTGATGAATCAAGGCTGAAATCCCATGTTTAAAACTATTCTCTTTTCCATCGACCGTAGTCGAGAAACCCAAGAAGCAGTCGCAGCAGTCAAAAACTTGGTTCAAAACTACAACAGTCGTCTGGTCTTACTCTCCGTTGTCGAAGCGGAGGGAGAAGAAAAAGAAGATAAGCGACACATGACCTCGGAAAGTGCCGTAAGCGAACTCCTCGAAGGGGTCAAATCGTTATTCGCAGAGGAAAATATCAACGCCGAAACCCTTGAAAGAGAAGGGAGACCGGCGTTTATTATTTGCGATGTTGCCGACGAACTCGATGCTGACCTAATTGTGATGGGCTGTCGCGGGGTCGGTTTAATTGAAGAAGAAGCCTCCGATAGTGTAAGTAATCGGGTGATTAACCTTTCGCCCTGTCCGGTATTAGTCATCCCCTAAGCAAGTCTCCATGCTTTCGGCTATAGTGAAACTCTGGCAGAGGGCTTAAAGATGACATTAATTCAGTGGTATCCCGGTCATATTGCCAAAGCAGAACGGGAATTAAGACAACAGTTAAAAAATGTGGATGTGGTGCTAGAGGTGCTGGATGCAAGGATTCCCCTTGCCTCTCAGCATCCGCAAGTGTCGCAATGGGTGGGAAATAAACCGCGTCTGTTGGTGATTAATCGGCAGGATATGATCCCACAAGCCCTCCATACGGAGTGGGTGGCGTGGTTTCAAACTCAGGGGTTTTCTCCCTATTTAACTGACGCCCAACAAGGGAAAGGGATTAAATCTCTTTTAAAAGCTGCCCAAAAAGCGGGAGAAGCGGTGAATGAAAAACGGCGCAATCGAGGAATGCGCGATCGCGCGGTTCGTGCCGTTGTAATGGGCTTTCCTAATGTTGGCAAATCGGCACTGATCAACCGTTTAGTGGGGCGAAAAGTGGTCCAAAGCGCCCGTAAAGCAGGGGTAACCCGGCAACTGAAGTGGGTACGCATTTCGCAACAAATTGACCTCTTAGACGCCCCGGGCGTGATTCCCCCAAAATTAGAAGATCAAGCTGCGGCGATCAAACTTGCGATCTGCGATGATATTGGGGAAGCCGCCTATGATTTACAAAATATTGCCGCAGAATTAGTTCAACTTTTAAAGGAATTAGATGACACTGAAATTCTGACGAATCGGTATGGTCTCTCTCCAGAGAATTTAACTGGTTCTGCTTATCTATATACGCTCGCTCAGCAACGCCATAATAACGATAAAGAACGAACCGCACGAGAATTACTTAAGGATTTCCGGAAAGGATTAATGGGTACTATTTCTTTAGAACTTCCGCCAAACCAATTAGCCAAACCAACTTAAGCCCTCAAGATGAGGTTAAACAATATGTCTCAAGAGAAGAAAAACACTTGGTTGAAGAGAATTAATCAAGAGTGGTTACCTGAAATCCTTGCTCTCATTATTTTGATTATTGGTGCTATTTATTTTATTCTACCTGTTCGATTAAAATCTAATTTATTCACGTCCTTCCAAGCCTTGTTTTCAGGAACTTTCAAAATTCTAGAATGGTTATTTACTCCCTCAACTATTCTCGGGACAATTATCATTATTGCAGGGGCTTATTTTGTTATTAAACGCCTACGTTACCACTTAATTCGTCTGGCTAATCATCATCAAGTTTGTCCGGTTTGTCAGTCTAGAATTCATAAACGGCATCGCAAACAATACCAGCGTTTTTTAAGTTATATCGTTCCCATTCGTCGCTATTCCTGTAGTAATTGTGGTTGGGATGGGCTGCGAGTTTCTAACCCCAGCAATCAGGGTTTAAGGAAGAAGAAGAATTGAAAATAAAAAGAAACTATGCTACCTTCTAAAATCTAGATAGTAAACCCAATATAATTAGCGACAAATGCAACCTTCTTCTCAATTAACCCTTAATCTTGATCAAGGTTCAATTCGATTTAATTTTAGCCCAGAAGCAGCACAAGAATTGAAACAAGCGTTATCTGAACTGATGGAAAAATTTAAGGTGACAACGCAAGCTGTCAATGCTGGCAATAAACCCCGACCGCAACCTCCTAGTGAATATCGCCACACCGGAGACGTTTTTTTAGAGGTATTTTGTAATCCCAATATCTATCCAACACCCTTTGCTGCTAAAGTCTTAGTAACGGTTCGAGATGAGCGAATCCGCCTCACGACAGAAGCCGAACTGACGCGCGTGGTTGAAGATGTGACTGAGTATCTAGAACAGCAGGGATAAAAATGGAGAACAATCAAAATCAAGTTTTAAAAGTGGTTGAACAAGGCTTTCACATTACCCTTGGTGCAATTTCTGTTGCCACTGAAACACTGCAAAATGAGCAAAAACGGATGCAGCTCGTTTCGGAATTAAGTCAAGAACTTAACCAGCGTGCCCAAGAATGGGAAGAAAAAGGAGAAACAACAGCCACTGAAGCCCGTCATTTTATTGAAAACTTAGTCAATCAAGGCGCTCAACAAGACACTTCCTCATCCTCAAGTCGAACCACTCAAGCAACGAGCGCCAGTAATGGTACGACACCAGCAGAACCCGCTCGTGATGATTTTCCAGCGCGGTTGCAAGCTTTAACTGATGAAGTAACGACACTCCGGGAAGAAATGGCTCAATTTCGTTCCTAGATATTGCCTTTTAAAATCAAACCGCCTCTAACCAATTGCAGAGGCGGCTGATTTTCAGTATCAGTTCATAATCAGATTAGACAGTAACGGAGATTAATAACCTCCGTAAACGCCATTGTTAATCCGATCATCTCCTTCCACAAATGCTGCTTCTGGATCAGTGACAACAAATTGGTCTAAATTTTCTTCTAAACGCTCTTTTTGGCGTTCACTTAAATCAGGAATTTGTAAAACATCTTCTACCTTCTCGTAAGGAGAATTTTCGATGATTTTGCGAGCGAGAGTGGGATAAAACCCTCTCAAGTCCCGAAATGCCTGAATATTCGTGTTATTGAGGTCAATTTTATTGCCAATTTGTTGTAATTTTTGATCGGCATCATTGCGGATTTCAGCCAGCACAGAAATGCTCGATACATTAATTTGATTCGTATTCAGAGCCCAAGCTGAAGCTTGCCCCACACCAAATATTAAACTGATACTAAATAGTACAAACAGCAGTAGTGATCCTAACTTTCGCATCATTATTTTCTCCTCGAGCGCGATCCTTAAGCCAATAATCGCAGCAAATTCTAGAATACAGCTTCTAGAATTAACTGCAGCTTTTGCTTGCTATTTTCTCATCTTATGTGACTGGGAACAATTCGCCCTCTCTTTAGAGGCTAATTTTTAAGAAAGAACGAAATCCCGAGCGGAAAACTGGTCTTTAACGGTAAAATTTTAAACTGCACAGTGTTGATAGTATGTTGCGGAGGATAATAAATTTATGGCACTACAACTTGGTGATGTTGTTCCTGATTTTAAACAGCAATCGAGTATGGGGGAAATCTCCTTCCATGAATGGGCAGGAGATAGCTGGGTGATTTTATTTTCTCACCCAGCGGATTATACTCCGGTTTGCACAACCGAATTAGGGGAAGTGGCTCGCCTCAAGCCTGAGTTTGATAAGCGCAACGTCAAAGTGTTGGCGTTAAGTGTGGATGATGCAGAGTCTCATCAAGGCTGGATTAACGATATCAATGAAACGCAATCCTGTTCTGTGAATTATCCCATTTTGGCAGACGGCGATCGCAAAGTGTCTGATCTTTATGGAATGATTCATCCGAATTCCCTGAATAATCTTACTGTCCGCTCAGTTTTCGTGATTGATCCTCAGAAAAAACTGCGTTTGACCTTAACGTATCCCGCGAGCACTGGTCGTAACTTCCCAGAATTACTGAGAGTGATAGATTCTTTACAGCTGACGGATAATTATCAAGTGGCGACGCCTGTGAACTGGAAAGAAGGAGATGATGTGGTGGTTGTTCCGTCAATTCCCACAGAAGAAGCGAAAAAGAAATTCCCGAAAGGAGTGACTGAAGTTAAGCCCTATCTGCGCATGACGCCTCAACCGGATAAATAATTAACCGACGCGTTGAGAGAGCGGGCAAATTGCCCGCTTTTTTTGATCATTGAGTTTAGTTTTCTTCGGTTTGCGCAGCAGCAGCGGCGGCTAAAACGGGAGATTCTTGTGTGTGAGGGCTATGGAGGATTTCCTGAGCATGGGATTTTTGACAAGCCACCATAGTTTTGACGTGCTCTTGTTCATCATCGCGAATGGCAACAAAGACATCGTAGAGGTTGTTGATGTCCGGACGACGTTCTTCGGGAGCGCGATCTGATTGGAATTCATCAAACATATAGAGATCGCCATCGCGGTAGTACTTCACCGCAATTTCTGGGGCGGGCTGTTGTTTTAAGGCTTCTTCCTGGGCTTGTAAGAAAGTGTCGTAGGTATGATAGGCATGACCTTCGACCAGTTCCATAAAGCGATAGGCAGAACGGGGAGAGAGCAAATACATGACAACAACAACCCAATAGTAGATTAAGGCAGCAGTGCGAGCAAGCGTACGGTCATACCATTGATCGCCGCCACCGAGGGCTTCCATGATGAGCAGATGGTGTAATTCATTCCAAGACTCTGCAAAGTGAACTTTTAGCCAATCGACTCGTCGCCACCAACCGAGCGTTTCATAGAGGTGGAGCACAGAGAGATAAGAAAAGTAAGGGACGCGAGCGACTGTTTCTAAGACATAGAAGCGAGGATAGGCGCGATCGCGATAAACTGTGTTGATGACAAACACCAAAATGCTGACCAGTAAACGAATCATAAAACGTGTTGTTCTCCTGAAACAAGTTAAGAGGTTTCGTCTGCTTTGCACTTAACATTAGATAAGAGGTTGCAAAACAAAAGATTGAGCTTTTTTGAGCCTGTATTTAGTATAAGAAAATTACGGGTTTTTCTTGGGAGTTATTCTGCACATTTAAGGTTTTCTTAAGCTAATAAAAAAGTATCAATAAGCATTAAATAAAATTAACTTTAACGAAGTTTAGTATGATTTCTGCAATTAAAAATTTACTTTGGATTGTTTGCCTCAGCTTAAGCTTATTTTTAAGCAGTTGTACAGCTTTGAATTCGTCTTCCCAAACTCAAAATGTCACCCAGTTAACCCTTTGGCATGGCATTAATCCCCCATCCAATCGGGAAGTTTTTCAAGACTTAGTGGATCAGTTTAATGAGAGTCATGAACAACTGCAAATTGATGCGATTTATATTGGTCAACCCGACGGACAACTCCCGAAAATTTTAACGGCCGTTGTCGGTGAAGTTCCTCCGGATATGCTGTGGTTTGTTCCCCAATTAACGGGTCAACTGGTGGAATTAGGAGCCATTCGCCCCTTAAATGATTGGTTGGATCAATCGCCGTTAAAAGAAGAAATTGATCCGGTTTTATTTGCCAGTATGGAACTTGATGATCAGATTTGGTCAATTCCCTTTGCCACCAATAATGCCGGGATTTTTTATCGTCCGTCTTTATTTGCCAAGGCGGGGATTGAAACAATCCCTCAAACCTGGGAAGAGTTGGAAGCAGCAGCAGCGAAACTGACGCAAGATTTTGATGAAGATGGTTTAGTTGATCAATATGGGCTGTTTTTATCCTTGGGAAAAGGAGAGTGGACCGTTTTTACTTGGTTACCGTTTGTATATAGTGCCACTGGGGAATTATTAACCAATAATCAGCAACCTAATTTAGTCAATGAAGGAACCATTTCTGCCTTAGAATTGGGTTCGGAATTAGTGCAAAATAACTGGGCAATGTTATCAGCACCAGAACGGGGTTATGAATTGGACAATTTCTTATCAGGACGGGCTGCCATGCAAGTAACAGGACCTTGGACTCTCGGACAACTCAGTCAAACTGATATTGATTATGATGTGTTTCCTTTTCCCAAAAAAGAGCAACAGTCGGCAGTCGTTGGGGGAGAAAATTTATTTGTCTTCAAAACGAACCCAGAACGAGAAAAAGCCTGCTTTGAATTTTTAGAATATGTTCTCAGTGAGCCCTTTCAAACGGAGTGGGCGTTGCGAACCGGCTATTTACCGATTAATCTTAAATCCCAACAAAGTGAAGCGTATCAGCAGTTCGTCGCAGAAAATCCCGTCTTAAACGTCTTTTTAGAACAAATGGAGGTGGCAAAAGTACGTCCCATTATTCCGAATTATACTCGCTTGTCTGAAAATTTTGGTCGCGCGATCGAAGCCAGTTTACTCGGCAAAAAAGAACCGAAAGCGGCTTTGCAAGAATCACAACGGCGGTTAGAGTTAGTCTTTGAAGGTGCAACTCACGAACGCTAATCGATATGACCCCACTTCTCCATCCTCCTCTTCTCCAAACTGGTGATACTGTTGCTGTGCTTTCTCCGAGTGGTGCTTTAAAAGAAAAAGAACAATTTGAAAAAGGGTTAACCATTTGGCGCAGTCGGTATAACATCCAGTTGATTTCTCCCTACGAACAACAGGGCTACCTCGCCGGAAGCGATGAACACCGGCGTCAGGTTTTATCCGAAGCATGGACAAATCCAGAGTATAAAGCGATTATTTGCAGCCGCGGCGGGTATGGCAGTATGCGCTTACTGGAAAAATGGTCTTGGGAACTCTCAGTGACACCAAAGTGGTTAATTGGCTTTTCGGATGTGACAGCGTTGCTATGGAGTTTTTACAATCAGGGGATTATGGGGTTACACGCGCCAGTTTTAACAACGTTAGCACAAGAACCGAATTGGTCTGTTGAACGCTTGTTTGGCTATCTTGAACAGAAAAAACTTTCTCCTTTGCAAGGAAAGGGTTGGGGTGGCGGAAGCGTTACCGGACGGTTACTCCCTGCCAATTTAACTGTAGCAACCCATGTATTGGGAACACCGTTACAACCTTGTTTCGACGGCGTCATTCTTGCCCTAGAAGATGTTACCGAAGCCCCCTATCGCATTGACAGAATGCTCACCCAATGGCGATTATCTGGAATTTTTGACAAAGTTGGCGGGTTAGCACTGGGGCGGTTCAGCCGTTGTGAAGCTCCAACCGGAAGTGTCAGTTGGACGGTTGAGGAAGTTTTGCGCGATCGCGCTACTGACTTAAACTGTCCCATTGTCTCGAATTTACCCTTTGGACATGATGGGGCAAATGCTGCTTTACCCGTTGGGGAAATGATGACATTAGATGGAGATCGCGGAGAACTGAGTGCTGCTTTCTAAAGATAGAGTAATTTACTTTTACGAGGGAGAGAATGGATAAGTAGAGCTAAGAAAATTTTGGCGACTTAAACGGTGAACAGGTCTGTTTTCTTTCTCTGACCAATGCTGAGCTATTTTCTCATTCTCTTGATCTACCCACTTGTCTCCTGTAGAAGGAAGCGCGATCGCGCCATCGGGGATGTCAGAAACTTTTTCAGGATGATCCATCAACTCTTCTAAGTGGTCGAAGGCTGCCTTGATATTAGCTTCAGCTAGTTGACGACGTTGCTCAGTTGTATAATTCATTTTCATATCGTGCTCTTTCCGCTTCCCAATGATCTAATAAATATTGGCGAGCAGCTTTCATATTGATCTTATTATCTTCTTGGTCAAGAAGCCACTTTTTCTGGGTTGTCCCATTAGGATGGTAAATATCCAAGTGAGGCGCACCATCAAAATTATCAGATCTAATGACTTGCGTCCAACGACCAACTGCTTCAAACCAACATTCTAACTGGATTGCATAAGTCGGGCGCTCTGGATTGTGAGAGGTATTAATTCGAACCCGCAGTCGATCACGGTCTGTAAGATCGTAAAGATACTCTTTGTTAAGATTATCTGCCATAGGAAACGATGCAATATTGAATTATCGATGTATCAGTCCGAGTTTCACCTAAAGATAGGGAAGAGAAGTAACCGGATTTTCCCCAATTGTTATCGATACAGAAGATACTTAGTGGGTCAAAGTCATTACCTAGCTGAACAGACTTCATACTATTTCACCGACCTAAGTAGCGCGATCGCGCGGCAGACTTAAATTGTCCGATTGTTTCTAATTTACCTTTTGGACATGATGGGGCGAATGCTGCTTTACCCGTTGGGGAAATGATGACATTAGATGGTGAGCAAGGAGAACTTCGTTGTTATTCCTCAATATGAAGAAAAGACATCCGTTATGATCAATGATAGAAATCTTTCTTGACGACTCATCTACTGTGTTAACGGCTAAACTAAGTGACCGATTAGGAGTCAGTTACGAAACACTATCTAACTTTTGCCGACGTTGGGAAATTGCCGAACTTGCTTTTTTTGGCTCAATTCTACGCGACGATTTTCGCCCTAACAGTGACGTTGATATTTTAGTGACGTTTACCCCAAACGGAGATGCAAAACGTAATTTATTTGATTTAATCAAGATGCAAAAACAATTAGAGCATTTATTACATCGAAACGTTGATTTAACTGAAAAAAAAGCAATCAAAAATCCCTATCTTCGCGCTGAAATTTTAAAAAATTACCAAATTTTTTATGTCAAAACCTAACCGCGATCTAGCAGCTTTATGGGATATGATACAAGCCATTCATCACATTTAAGACTTTACCAATGGTCTTTCTTATGATGATTATGCTAAGAATTTAATGGTACAACGAGCAGTAGAAAGAGAATTAGAAATTTTGGGAGAAGCAGCAAGAAGACTATCTCCACAATTCTGCCAAACCCATTCTGATATTGATTGGTCGAGTATCATTGGTTTGCGTAATATTTTGGCTCACCGCTACGATGAGATTCGTTGTGATCGGATTTGGAATATTTTAACGACTCAGCTTTCTCCATTAATTCATCAATTAGAATCTGTCCAACCCCCTTTAGCAGACGATCAATCACCCTAAAGAATACCGAAACTAATTATTGCTCCTTCTCAAAAAACGATTCATCCACCTCATATCCCAACATTTGACTAAACGCAATAATACGTCCATAACCGGAAACCTGTTGCTGCTGCAACCAATCGTAGAGCACAAAAACTTTTCTCATCACAAAAATTTCCAAAGCTTCCGGGTTAAATTGAATCCCTTCAGCACGACTAAATTGGTGCGGAACTAACATTGCCGTATAACGGGCGAGTTCCCCATTGCGCCAGTCGAGAAAGAAAATAAACCAGGGATAAACCGTGTCCAGTCGTAAGAACCAAAGGCGAATTTCTGGAACTTCGGAAAGCTCACGCGGATCAGTGGGATCTCTAGGATAATCAAACTCAAATTGGAATTGTTGCTCGTATTCGGTTAGGGTTCCCGCGCTTAAAATGGGGTCGAGTTCCTTTTGGACAGGTGATAAGTCCAGGCGATCAATGCTATCTTGAGTTAACTTGATGGTTATGGTCATCGTTGAAAAAATATCGGTGTCGTGAACTATCTTAGGACAAGACTGACAAGTAACGCTTAAAGCAAGAGGCGGTATGGGGTTAAAGCAAAATTGGTTAATTTCTCTGGCAGCTTGCGCTGGAATGTGGAGTATTGCTGTACCCGCATCTCACGCACAAGCCCTGCTTCCACACACATTAGAACCGAACTTTGAAAACTTAGAAGAACAAGGGTTAGCACTCGCACAAGATGCAGCCCAACTGGTGCGATTTCAACAGTATGATGCGGCATTGGCACGCGCGAAAGTGGCAACACAACTTGCCCCAGAGGCTTATCAACCCTGGTTTATTTGGGGTAGCCTCGAGGCGAGAAACGAAAACCTGGAACAAGCCCTGATAGCATTGAAAAAAGCCCATACACTGGCACCAGAAGAACCTCAAGTTTTATTTACCCTTGGTTCAGCCTATTTCCAACAAGGTGATTATCAACAAGCGCTGCAAGAATTAAAAGCGGGTTTAGAGTTAGAACCAGATTCCCCAGAAGCCTTGTTTGATATGGGGAATACTCACCTCAAACTGGGTCAATATGACAGCGCGATCGCGTCTTATCAAAAATCAGCACAATTAGAGGCAGGATTTTGGCCAGCGATCAATAATATTGGGTTAATTGAATACGAACAGGGTAAAATTGCTGCAGCAATGGAAAAGTGGCGCACTGCCGCCGAAATTGCTGAGAATGCAACGGAACCGAAACTCGCGATCGCGGTAGCACTCTATGGACAAGGCAAGCAACAAGAGGCGATTAAAATGGCGCAAGCTGCCTTACGTTCCGACACTCGGTATGCTAACCTCGAATTTTTAGAAGAAAACCTCTGGGGAGAAAAATTACTCGCGGATACAGAAGACTTTTTTACGTCTCCTCTAATGGAGTCAACCCTGAGCCGTTTACAGATCAACCCACCTGATTCAGAGTAAATTAAAGTCTCTCCACTTCTCGGTAGGTATTAGGAATGGCAAAACAGTTAAATCTTATGGGTGGTAATCAAATTATTCCCACCGCTCTCCATACGGAGATGGAACAGTCCTATCTCGAATATGCGATGAGTGTGATTGTGGGACGGGCACTCCCGGATGTACGGGATGGTCTAAAGCCTGTCCATCGACGCATTTTGTACGCCATGCACGAGTTGGGCTTAACGCCGGATCGACCCTTTCGCAAATGTGCCCGTGTGGTCGGGGATGTTTTGGGGAAATATCATCCCCATGGCGATCAAGCGGTGTACGATGCCTTGGTGCGGATGGTGCAAGATTTTTCCTCGCGTTATCCACTCCTTTCTGGACATGGCAATTTTGGTTCTTTGGACAATGACCCACCGGCTGCCATGCGTTATACCGAAACTCGCCTCGCCGCGATCGCGCAAGATGCTCTCCTCAATAATATTGGGGAAGCCACGGTAGATTTTGTCGGGAACTTTGACAACTCCCAACAAGAACCCGTAGTCCTCCCGGCGCAATTGCCCCTCCTATTACTCAACGGCTGTTCGGGAATTGCCGTGGGTATGGCAACGAATATCCCCCCTCATAACTTAGGAGAAGTGGTGGATGGGTTGATTAAACTCATTGATAAGCCCGATGTCCCCGATGAGAAGCTGTGGGAGTTGATTCCTGCCCCCGATTTCCCGACGGGGGGCGAGATTATGGATGGGGAAGGTATTCACGATGCTTACCGTACTGGACGGGGTACGATTCGAGTCCGCGGCGTGGTTAAGGTAGAACAGCTCAATTTAGGCAAACGGAAGCGCGATCGGACTGCCCTGGTTGTGACCGAGTTTCCTTTCCAGGTGAATAAAGCTTCTTGGATTGAAAAAGTAGCGGAACTCGTCAACGCTGGGCGGATTGAAGGGATTGCCGATATCAGGGATGAAAGCGATCGCACAGGAGTGCGCGTCGTGATTGAGTTAAAACGGGATGCTTCAGCGGATAACGTTTTAGGGCAACTCTACCACCAAACGGCGCTACAAACCAATTTTGGGACGATTATGCTTGCCCTGGTGAATAATACCCCTTGTCAACTGTCTTTGCGGGATTTACTAGAAAATTTCCTTAGGTTTCGAGAAGAAACCCTGACCCGACAATATACGCACCAACTCGAAGTCGCACGCAAACGCTTACACCTTTCAGAGGGATTATTAGCCGCCCTCAACCATCTCGATGCGGTCATTGATATTCTTCGCAATGCCCCGGATGGGAGTACCGCGAAAGGGCAGTTACAGGTGCAGTTGGGCATTAGTGAGGAACAGGGAGACTCTATTCTGGCAATGCCGATGCGCCGCCTGACAGGGTTAGAACGACAAAAATTAGAAGCGGAAGTCAATGACTTACGGGAAGAAATCAGCCGACTTGAAACCCTATTATCGGATCGCCAGGAATTACTCAAAGCGTTGAAAAAAGAGCTGCGATCGCTGAAAAAACGGTATGGAAACGAAAGACGAACGCGCATCGTTCCGGCTGCAAAATCGAAAAAAAATACGAGTCCTTCTCAATCCCAATCCGCTACCACCGAAAACCCCTCTCCTCCAACCGCTAAAACTCCTACTGCCCCTCCCGAATCGGCAATTCTGGAAATTACCCAACAAGGAAAAATTTATTGGTCTGAGGAGCCAACAACTGATAAAGGGAGCAAGAGTAAGGATTTTGTTGTTTTCCGCAGCCCATTAAATACAGAAAAGCCTTTAATCGCAATTACTGACTTTGGGAAAGCTTATAGCCTCAAAACAGATGCCATTCCTCCTGTTTACGGGAAACAAAATGTCTCTTTAAATAAAGTTTTACAAGGCATTGCCAGTAAAACCGAAGAAAATCCCTTGTCTTATCTTCCTCTGCCGGAAAAAGATGTCATTTTACTGACACAACAAGGGCGGATTAAGCGCTTGGCAGCATCAGAAATAGCCAGCATTGGGAATCGGGGCTTAAGTTTAGTCAAACTAAAAGAGCGCGATCGCGCAGCCAATGTCTGTTTAACAGCAGAAGGAGAAGATGTTCTTCTGGCTACCTCTGGCGGGCGGATTCTGCGGTTTGCCGTCAATGATGAGCAAATGCCCCCAATGGGGCGCACTGCCCAAGGGAATTTAGCCACTCGCCTCCGTCAACAGGAACAGCCGGTGGGGTGTGTTTCTCTTTCTCCAGACGCATCGATTCTATTAGTCTCGCAACTGGGCTATGCCAAACGCATTCCCGTTACTGCAATCCGGCGAGGGAGTCGCGGAGATATTGGCACGCAAGGCTTACAATTTATCAATAGCAGCGATCGCGTGGCAGGAATGGTCAGTGCTGAACCAGAAACCGCTGTGGTCAAGCTTTTAACGAATCAAGGACGTGTCTTTTCCCTACTCCTGAAAGAAGTGGCCTTTTGGGGTAAAGATGGGGTCGGCGATCGCGCCGTCAAACTGAAAGCAGAGGAAACGATTACCCAGCTCATTCCAATTTCTGACTTATGATTACCGGCAAAACAAAATTATTAGGGGTGATTGGCGATCCGGTGGAACATTCTTTATCGCCGGTGATGCATAATGCGGTGTTAAATCATCTTGGGTTAGATTATGTTTATCTGCCGTTACCCGTGAAAAAAGGGGATTTAGAACGTGCCTTAGCCGGTTTTGCTGCCATTGATTTAGTGGGATTTAATGCCACCATTCCTCATAAACAAGCAATTATTCCCCATCTCAATCGGATTACTCCAGAAGCGCAGCAAGTTGGCGCCGTGAATACCATTTGGCGCACGGCAACGGGTTGGGAGGGAACGAACACCGATGTCGATGGCTTTATTGCCCCTTTAAAGTCTCTCAATCAAAATTGGTCACAAATTACCCCAGTCATTCTCGGGAATGGCGGTGCAGCGCGAGCGGTGATTGTCGGTTGTGCCAAATTAGGCTGTCCCCAAATTGCTGTCGTGGGACGTAGTTTAGAAAAATTAGAACAATTTCAAGCCAGTTGGGACAAGACAGGGCTATCTGCCGACTTGAAAATCTATCTTTGGGAAGACTTACCTCGTTTAGTTTCGCAAACCCAGCTTTTAGTCAATACAACGCCTGTGGGAATGTCTCCTCATAGTGAGACCTCCCCGGTAGAAGCAGCGGTTTTAAGGCAACTTCCCCCAGGCGCGATCGCGTATGATTTGATTTATACCCCACGACCGACGCGCTTTTTGCAACTGGCACAAGATACTAGGAGTGCAGTCATTTTCGATGGCCTAGAAATGCTCATTCAACAAGGAGCAGCCGCCCTCGAACTGTGGATACAACAGTCTGTTCCCGTCGAGATCATGCGCTCAGCCCTAAACCAGTCAGCAGGTTAATAAATCTGGATTCAACTCCCCGCTTCTTACCCAATCAAGGGCTGATTGGTGGATAATTAAAGCACAATTTCGTAATTTTCGCTACCTTTTTTCAGGGATTGTAAAAAAAATTTGCAAAACTTTACGATGATTGTTAAACTACTTGTAGTAGAACCAAATTGTCCCATCTCCTGAACTGAGACGAACAGCAGCGTCAGGCGGTCTTGGTGCAACTTAGGTTTTCTCCTCCCAACGCAGCAAGCTAGACAAGCCAGCCCTCGTGGCTGGTTTTTTTGTAACCTGAAATCCGGATAAGCTGGCAAATCATCTCCAATCAATTCCAGCCAAATTGAGCAATATCCCGTAAACGGTAGAAGGAGAAGGAACAGGAGTTGTTGAACGATAAGAACCCGATTGAAAGGGTCACGAAAATTATGAGTCAATTAGTTTTAGTCACCGGCGTCAGTCAAGGATTGGGTCGCGCAATGACCGAAAATTTTATTGCCGAAGGCTGTATAGTGATCGGTTGCGCACGCAATGAAAGAGCAATTCAGGAACTCAATCAAACCTACGGCAAGCCGCATCATTTTACCGCGGTTGATGTGGCTGACGAAGGGCAAGTTCAACAATGGAAAGAGGCTGTCTTAGCTGAATATGACCCCCCAGAACTGTTAGTGAATAATGCTGCCTTGATTAATCAGTCCACCGAATTCTGGAATGTCCCCACAGCCGAATTTGACCAGATTATTGATGTCAATATTAAAGGGGTTGCCAATGTGATGCGGCAATTCTTACCGGCAATGATGGCAAAACAACGGGGAATTATTGTTAACTTTAGTTCGGGCTGGGGACGATCCACTTCCCCCCATGTGGTACCGTACTGTACGACAAAGTGGGCAATTGAAGGGTTAACCCGTGCCCTCGCCCAAGAATTACCCTCCGGGATGGCAGCGATTCCCTTAAATCCGGGAATTATTCACACCGAAATGCTAGAAACCTGTTTTGGCAGTAGCGCTGCCAATTTTACGCCGGTTGATCAGTGGGTGAAAAAAGCGGTTCCTTTCTTATTAAAAATTAAACCCAATCAGAATGGTCAGCCTTTAACTGTTCCGGCTTAGGGGTTTGGGAAGGGGTGACCAGGAGACAAAGAGACAAGGAGACAAGGAGAATAAAGAGAATTTTTTGGCCTGTTCCCTGTTGCCTATTCCCGACTCCCTAAACCAATAATTTTGTACCTCACCCGCTTAGGAAGTGCTATAAAAAAATGACTGAAGAAACACAAACTATTCTCGACGTGAATGATGCCTTCTATCGCGCTTTCGAGAAAAAAGATCTGACCTTGATGAATCAAACTTGGTGGCAAGGTGATGGCAGTATCTGCATTCATCCGGGTGGCAAAATGATTCAAGGCTGGGAAAACATTCGTTCCTCTTGGGAAAAAATTTTCCAAAACACGGATTATCTGGAAATCGATACCAACGTGATTGTCACCGAAGTCGATTACGCGATCGCGTATGTAGTGGTGATGGAAAATGTGACGCAAGTGCGCCGAGGCAGAAAGCTAAAAGCCCAATCCTTAGCGACCAATAGCTTTCGGAAAATGGCGCAAAAATGGTATCTCGTCCATCATCATGGCAGTCCCATTATGTCTTCTTAGCCAGACGTGATTTGGGTTCGCAGTGGTTGCACAAATTCCTGGCAAGCTGTGGTAAAGGCAGTTGGCGATTCGTAGGGAAGAACATTACGTCCCGGGATCATTTTCGCTTCTCCATTGGGAAGAACCCGACAATAGTTAATCATTCGTTCTTCCGGAGATTCAACGGCACTGTCTCGACTAATACTTGAAGCCGCTTCTCCCATCAAAACCAGCGTGGGTTGAGAAAGTTGCGCGATCACGCTTTCATAATTGCGACGCCAAAACCCAGCTAAAAACGAAAACACCGCATGACGAGTTTCGACATTTGCTGCCCCCGCTTGTAACATATCCAACCAGGGTTGATCCACATCCTCTGTCTTTTCAAATAACTGCCGCACCGAAAAAGACTGCAGAAAATTACGACGACGGGCATAACGGTAAAACAATCCTCCCAGCGGAGAGTTAAACAGATTCCATAGCAAGTTTTGTTGTCGCGATGTTTTTTCCTCAGTTATCAGCGACCAAGCTGGAGGTCCCCCCAAAATTAAACCGGCAACTCCTGGCGAAGGGTTAAATCCTAATAAAGACAGTGCAATGGGAAACGAAGCCCCTTGGACAATAAGGACCACCGGCTTTTGAATGACCATTTCAATCAAGTCTTTTAATGGTTTGGCAAAATCTTCTGGGGTATAAGGCCTCCGAGGTAAGGCACTTTCCCCACAACCTAATAAATCAGGATTATAAATTGTTTCTAATTCCCCCCGTCCTTGCCACTGCTGACAAAATCGATACCAAAATTTTCGAGATAAACCGACACCAATGGGATGAATTAATAAAAGCGCGATTTCAGAGGTTTGATTTGTAGCCTGAGAGGACCAAACTTCATAAGCGCATCGATAGTGATCACTCATATAAAAATGAGTTTCTTGAGCGTCTTGAAATAGCATAATTGTATGATTGATGATTTATAATTTGTTAAAGAAGTGATCTCAACTGAGTGTTACACGGTTATCGAATTTTAATAGCAATCTTCAATATAGAAAAGGCTAGAGGTTGAGCAATCAAGCCAAGTGAATTACCCAATCTCTAACCACTGAATTTTAACTAATTTTGATCAACGGTCCAAGCAGGCAAGGGTTCGTAGTCGAAACTCGATTCCGACCCTTGTGAACCCCGCACCAGAATCAAATTCCGGCATAATCTGCAACCGTAAAACGGAAAAAAACTACTGCTTTTTAATATCCCGCGCCATATTCCTAAACATATCTAAGCTGGAATCAGACTGACGACGCTCTTGAATTTTAGGATCGTCTTTTGCGGAATACATTTGCCCTTCTTGAGTTGTTTGCTCAGATGATTGTGAAGATTTTTCACTTTGGGTTTGAGGATTTTTTTGTTTAGAAAGAGACTTTTTCTCAAGCGAAGAAACTTCCTCCACTTGTTCTCCACCTTCTGGATTTCCTACACTTTTTGGGAAACTTCTTTTAACCGTCCGAGACTGGCGCATATAGTCAATATCGCCGTAAGTTTTCGCGTCATCTGGGTCAAGAAAAAAGGTTTTTTGTTTTTCTCGTTTTGGTTTTTCCTTGTTTTCATTGTTATCGTCTGACTTACCGCCAAAGATCTTTTTAATAAATCCGACCATGAGTAATTATTCAGCCCCTAAAAACAGCAGTTCATATTGCTTAATCTTTTTTTAAGGTAACATAGTTTTGTTGACTAACGCAGCGAAACCCTATCTTTACGCGACTTATGACTGACTCGGCTCTTAACTCTAATCCCCTTGCTTCCAGTGTCACCACAGATCTCCGTTTAGTGGTTTTAGACATTGACGGCACAATTTCCGGGGAATCCAATGAAGTGAATCCGGGCGTAATTCATGCCTTACAAACGGTGAAAGAGCAAGGGATTCAAGTCGCGATCGCGACCGGACGGATGTATCGTTCTGCATTATACTTTGCTCAAGCCATTGGTGCCGATTTGCCGATTATTTGCTACAACGGCGCTTGGATTCAAAATGCAAAAACTGAAGAAACCCTCCGACATTTACCGGTTCCCAGGGAATTAGCACTGGAATTACTCGATTATTGTGAACATCCAGAACGGCGAGCCGATCTTGATGTGCATTTTTATCTCAATGATGAACTTTATGTACGGGAGATAACGGAAGATACGCGCTTATATATTGAACGCAGTCGCATTAAAGCAAACCCTGTAGGAGATTTGCGCAACATTCTAGAAGAACCGCCGACAAAAGTCCTGGCAATGAGTAGTAAGCCAGAGGTTACGAAAACTTTGCTTTCGACATTGCAACAACACTATTCCCGAGAAAAGTTATATTTGACCCAGTCGAATCCTTACTTTTTTGAAGCCTGTCATCCGGGCGCGAGTAAAGGGAAAGCAGTGCGTTATCTGGTAGAAGAGGTTTTGCATCTCGAAGCTAAAAATATGATCGCGATCGGAGATAATTTTAATGATCTCGAAATGCTGCAATACGCAGCAGTTGGGGTGGCGATGGGAGATGCACCACCAGAAGTCAAAGCCCAAGCGGATTGGGTTGCCCCGGATGTAGAAACAGATGGGGTGGTTGCTGCTTTGGAAAAATTTATTCTTGGTAGATTGTAGATAGACTTCTGAGTCTTACCAGTAGTCAAACTAATCGTTAAGTTAGCCTTCGGCTAAGGCAAAGCTGTCTTCAATTTCCCAATGTTTGCCATTGTGTAACAACAGCGTCAACGCTTGAACTGTGAATTGATAGTCAAAGGGCTGATCTTGATACACTTTCCAGGCTTGCCGAAAGTTGGATTTACTCAAATCCCGAAACGCAACGGTCAGGTGAGGAACAAACGGGCGCGACTGGGCAACGGGATCGACTAACCCCAGCTGATCTTTTAAATCACCCATCAACGATTGCTGAATCGTTAATAATTCTGGGGTTTTTTCCACATGAATATAAATCACTCGTGGCGGAAATGCGCCAAAACCGGATAAATGAACTGGAACTGGCCTTTGACGCTGGGCAAATTGCCCTAAAGTCGTTTTCAAATCGGGAAGTTGCTCTGATTCCCACTTGAAAGGAGGTTGCAACGTAATGTGAGGAGGAGATTTTTTCGCATGGGAACTCTCATAAACGGCTGCAAAATGGTCTTTAATCGCATTCGCTTTGGCTTGTACCGCTTCGGGAGGAAGCAGGGCGACAAAACACAGTTTTTTCTGACTCACCATCTTGTTTCCTATTCTCGACAACTAGGCTAAAAAGGTCCGGATCGCTTCTCCCGTTAAATCCGGTTTTTCTAAATGGGGCACATGACCTGATTCTGGAATCCAAACCAATTCACTATTGGCAATTGTGGTTTCAAATCGTTGGGCATCTTTCGTCCCTAAAATCTTATCTTGTTCTCCCCAAACAATTAAGGTCGGTTGCAAAATGTCTTTGATGCGGTTACTCAAAAAGTTATAGCCCCCGCTTTTTGTAAATGAAATGAGCGCCCGTGACCAGTTTGGATGGGCAAGATGTAACATGGAGCAAGTTAAGGCATCTTCACTGGCTAAGGTGCGATCATAATAAGCGTTCTCGCTAATTTTTTGTCGGACTTTTATATTACTTAAAAAGCCGGTTGCTAAGCGATCTAAAGGGGGAATCATTAACTTGCCCATCGCAGGACCCCCGGCAAAACCAGCACTATCAAGTAACACTAATTTGTGTACGGTTTCGGGATAAGTTAGAGCAAAATCAATGGCTACCGCACCCCCCATCGAAGCCCCTGATAAGACCATCGGACGTTGAATCAATTCCTCCCAGAAAGCATACAAGTGAGTTTTAATCGCATCGGGAGTTACGGGAATATCTTTGGGACGATCCGTTAAACCAAAGCCAAAAAAATCCACTGCCCAAGTTTCTGTAGCGGAAGACACTTGGGGAAGCAAGCGACGAAACTCCATCAAAGAACTATCAAAACCATGGAGTAATAACAGGGGAAGTTCTCCTTCGCCTTGTCGCACATAAGTGGTCTGAATGGCCGTTTCAGAAAGAGAAGTTGCTAAAGACGTCTGTTGAATCGTTTCAACGAGATTGAAGGACGTTTCTTCCGTCAGTTTTTGAGCAAGAGAGGGAATAAAAGGGGATAACTTACGAGAGATCATTGCAAGGTTTACGTTTGTGGTATCTATCTCAACTCAGTTGAATCGTCTGATAATCAAAATCAGAAGGAATTAATCACTAGTGTAGCGACGTTAGCCCCCTCATTGAATGACGCCAGGAAAGTTGCACGATCATTCACTATAAATTCAATGAGACACTCCATCGAGTTCTAAGCTGATTCCTCGTTACTGATTCTCTCTTTTGCGCACAATGGAAATAAGACCTGATAGTTGCGACTCTAAAAATGAATTATACGACAGCCAATATTCCAACCCCAAAAGCGCCCACGTTCGTGCAGCTTGGACAATGGATTCTTGACCCTGTAGGCTACATGAAAAATAACTTCAAGCAGTATGGGGATCTATTTCAATGCTATGTTGCTTGGGGTAGTTCTGAGCCCTTATTGATGGTCAGTGAGCCCAAAGCCTTACAGTATATGCTCACCCATGATACTGGCAAGCAATTTACTACTCCTGGCGATGTTAATCAGATTTTAGCCCCCCTGATTGGTTGGCAAAATGTCATTTTATCCAGCGGGAATGAACATCGTCGTCGCCGACAGTTGATTATGCCTCCCTTCCATGGCGAACGCCTGAAAGCCTATGGAGAAATCATTCAAAACATCACGCAAGAGGTGATTGCCCAATGGTCCACACAAGAACCTTTTCAAGTGCGCAGTTCTATGCAAAAAATTACGATGCGAGTGATTTTAGAAGCCGTCTTTGGACTCCACGCTGGCGAACGCTATCAAAAAATTGAACGGTTATTAAGTCAACGCTTAGATATGGTTGGCAATCCGATTTCTTCGATGATTGTCTTTTTACCGTGGTTGCGAAAAGACTTAGGAAATTGGAGTCCTGGCGGTCGCATCCGTCAACTATCAGAGGAAATTGATCGCTTGTTATTTGCAGAAATTCAAGAACGACGGAATAATCTCGATCCGAACCGGATTGATATTCTTTCCTTGCTTTTAATGGCAGAAGATGAGGACGGCAATGGTCTCACCGATCAAGATTTGCGCGATGAATTGATGACTTTACTTTTGGCCGGACATGAAACCACGGCAACGGCTTTAACTTGGGCCATGTACTGGCTACATTGCTTACCGGATGTCAAAGAAAAATTATTAGCGGAACTGGATACAGTGACTGATTTAGAGGATCCAGCGCAATTTTTGCAACTCCCTTATTTGAGTGCGGTTTGCAACGAAACCCTCCGCATTCACCCGGTTGCGATGCTGACGTTTCCACGGCGAGTAGAAGAACCGATGGAATTATGTGGCTATCAGTTAGAACCGGGAATGTTTATTATGGGCTGTATTTATTTACTGCATCGACGGGAAGACCTCTATCCTCAACCGGAACAATTCCGACCGGAACGGTTCTTAGAACGACAGTTTTCACCCTATGAGTTTATGCCTTTTGGTGGGGGAGTCCGACGTTGTGTGGGTGCAGCATTAGCACAGTATGAGATGAAAATTGTTTTAGGAACGATTATGAGTCAACTGGATTTAACGTTAGTCAATCAACGCCCTGTCCAGCCCGGACGCCGGGGTGTGACTTTAGGGCAACGAACACCGGTTTGGATCCAAAAAGTGGGGACACGCCTGCGCTCAAAAACCGTTGCTGAGGTTTAATTGAATCAAATCCCTTCCTGATCAGGAAGGGATTTCGCCTTAACGATAGTCTTGGTTTTGAATATCTCTCAGTCGGGCTTCTGGGCGTTTGAAGCGATCGAGCTGCGATTCAAAAAAGGCACGGTTGGCTTTTAAGTGTTTCGGGTTGGGATCATCCAGGGGATACAGCAAGGCGGTACGGAGGGCTTGAATGACCGCAGACGTAACACAGTACATAGAGCGTTGGAAGGTAATTCCCAACTGAATCAGTTTATCCTCCTCGCCACGACAGTGTTGGGCATAGTAGTCTTCCAAATAGGGAGGGAGGAAGTGCAGCATATCCTGCATGAGGAGAGTGGGGGGAATACCGGCAGTTCCCACCGGAAAGACATCGGCATACAGAATTCCGTAATGGAAATCTTTTTGATCCTCGGGCACTTCATGGGCTTGAGCATTATAAGATTTAGTTCCCCGGAACGGAGAGGTGCGATAAAAAACCGCTTCTACATAGGGGAGGGCTGCTTCATATAACCAAGTAAAGCCTTTGCTTTTGGGGATGATTTCGTACTTCTCGCCATCAATATAAACGTGATGATAAATCGGGCGACCGGCAATGGCAAAAATACCATTGACCAAGAAATCCATTGCCTCGGGAACGCTGCTAATGCTGCCTTCATCATAGCGATCGGACATTTCAAAGAAGACCGGTGCCATGACTTCCCAAAACAGCCCCAAATTGGAGTAATAAGACATCTCCCGTACTTTTTCCATAAACATTTCCGGGAAGAGTTTATATAAGCCCAACATCAAGGGATTATTTTTGAAATAGGCTCTAATGGCGCAATCGGCATTTTGGCGATATTCGTCACTGTCGAGATAGGCATCAAACTTGCCATAGCCCATATCACGACCATGCCAAAACATCGCTCTCATGCACTCTTCTGCGAATTCCATATTCACGCGATCGTGCCACAAATGATGGAAAATTCGCGGAATATTTTTGGTTTCTCCCTTCTCCATAAATTCCAAGAGTTCGGGATGGGCAGTGCCTCTCCCCCGCCAAACTCTTAAGTCAGCATTATCACCGGCATAGTGATTTTCTAAATCCAAATACTCTTGGGGCAGGAAGTATTTAAAAGCGGGAGTGGGGTTTAAAAATACCCGTTCGGCAATATAGAGCAAGTCACGCCAATAGAAATCCATGGGCACCGCATAGGCTTTATAAATCCCGATAATTTGCATTAAGTTTTCGGGGGTATCGGGCAGCATTGCCCCGCCGGCTTCCAGGCGGTGAATAATATCGGCAAATTCGTGTCGAGAGGGAGGAAGTTTGGTTTTGGTTTCAGTGGTCATTTTTAGTCCTTAGTCCTTCGTCATTTGTCATTGGTTTGATTACTGTTGAGAATCTTCTGCTCTCGCGATCGCGCTGGAATAAGTATCAGGAATCTGCGGGGAGAGTAAAGACACCACATTGGTTGTGGTCGGTTCAATCCAATGCACTAACCAGTTCGGTTGAACGCCAAAGGCAAAAATAATGGCGGTTAAAATCAGCGCCGGCAAGCGTTCTGACCATAAGACTCTTGGATAGTAGGAAAGAGAATTATCCAGTTTGCCAAAGCAAGTTCGATTTAACAGAATGACAAAATAAACGGCGGTTAATCCCGAGGCAATAATGCACAAAATAGTCTCGATCGGAAAGCGGGAAAAACTGCCTTGAAACACAATATATTCGGCAACAAATCCCACCAAACCAGGAATTCCGGCACTTGCCATCCCTGCAGCAATCAGTAAGCCACTGGTGAGGGGTAAACCCCGCACGGGGTTCATTAAGCCATTTAAGGTGGCGCGATCGCGCGTTCCCACTTTTTCCTCCACGGTTCCAATCAGTTGGAATAAGAGGGCAAGAATCAAGCCGTGACTGACCATCTGCGCCACTGCCCCTAAAACGCTGAGAGAGGTTCCTGCCGCGGAAGCCACAAGAATATACCCCATGTGACCAATAGAACTATAAGCAACCATCCGTTTAATATCGCTTTGCGCGATCGCGGTCAACGCCCCATAAATCACACTGACGACACCAATAATGGCAAGTCCAGGGGCGGTTAAATTCCAAGTCTCGGGAAAGAGTTGCAACCCAAAGCGAAGAATCCCATAAGTGCCTAATTTTGCCAGCACTCCCCCCAATAAAATGGCAATAGGTGGTGAGGCTTCCACATAAGCATCTGGCTGCCACGTATGGAGGGGCACCAAGGGGGTTTTCATGCCAAAGCCCACTAAAAGAATCGTCAGTAAGATCAGCTGGGTTTTCAAAGATAACCCGGAAGTGGTGATATTTTCGTATTCAAAATTCCCGCTTTGGTTAAGAAACGCCAGCCCTAAAAATCCGGCAATAATCAGCAAGCCAGAGACGGCAGTATAAAGGATAAATTTGGTCGCTGCATAGCCTCTTTTCTCTCCTCCCCAGATGCTAATTAGCAAATAAAAGGGAATTAACTCCACTTCGTAAAACAGGAAGAAGAGGAGGAGATTTTGTGCCATTAAGGCTCCCGCAACGCCGAAGTTGACCAGTAAAATCAAGCTGTAATAGAGGCGAGGGCGCTCAATTTTAACATTGGTACTGTAAATCGCGATCGCGCTTAAAAAACTATTAAGAAAAACCAGTGGCAATGAAATTCCATCTACACTGAGATGATAATTCAAGCCAATCGGTTCTAACCAGGGCATAAATTCAGAAAACTGAAACCCGCCCGTATTGAGATCAAACTGCGAAAATAAATAAATTGTCCAAGCCAACGGGGCAAGGGTCGCTAAAAGAGCAACTTGACGCAATTGGGTGGTTTTGGCTTGCTTCGGATAGAGCATGACCGCCAACGCCCCAATAATCGGCAAAATGAGTAAGACACTCAGCATTCTTTCCTCTCCTTAATCATTTTTGGGAAGCGCATCAATTAACGCAACTGTTGAGATTGCGTTTTTGTCAGATTGTTATCTTAGGTGTCCTTGGTAAGAGGGGGAGAGCGGTAGAGAGCAGACTTTTTTCAATTTCATATTCCTTCTAATTTTTTGAAAACAGAATTATTAATCCTCTGGTTCAACAAAAGATCCGTGGGACTCCCCCACCTCGGAACAGGTGGGGGAGGAAAGCGGGTGAGTCGATACCGCTCGATGCGGTTGAGACTCACATTTTCTTAGGCTACACATAAGCCATTCG
>JAAANX010000059.1 GCA_009909085.1 Cyanobacteria bacterium GSL.Bin1
TGATTCGGACGGGCAAGGGCGGCGAGACCCTCGAAGCGACGGCGGAAGCCGATGAGCGCGCGATCGCGATTCAAAATCTTCAAGGTGTGATTCGGACGGGCAAGGGCAAAGATACGATTATTGCTAAGGCAACCGGCAGCGAATCGGACGGCATTTATGGCGGCGAGATTTTTACGGGAGCGGGCGCTGATGAACTCAAAGCTTCCAGTTTTGGCGGCGGGGTTAAGATCAAGATGGGAAGAGGACCAGACTGGGTCGAAGGTTTCGGCGACGCGACATTAGATGGCGGTCAAGGTTTGGATACGCTAAGCTTTGGCAGCTACTACAAAAGCGACTTTCAAATTAGTTTCGGCTCTAACAAGGGGGAGGCTCGATTTGAGCTGGATGGGCTCACTATGCAAACCTCTGGATTTGAACAATTTATCTTTGCCGATGGCAATTATAGTGATGATTGGCTCATGGCTTAATCGTAAATGTCTGAATCAATGGGGGACAAGACATTGCCAAAATGGCAACCGTTGGGAAAAATGTGACCCTACAATTCAACTCATCATCAATTACCTTTGTGACCCTTCCAGATGACAGCCAACTCCTCAACCCTTCTTCTGGCCATTCAACATCATCGCGCCCAGCGCTGGCGTGAGGCTGAGCAAAGTTACCGCCAGGTCTTAAAAGAGCAACCTCAACAGCTAGAGGCTTTATACGGCTTAGGGCTATTGGGTCAACAGACCGGTCAGTTCCAGGCAGCAGAAGAATTTCTTAGCAAAGCCGTAGCAGTCCAACCTAAATTTCTTAAGGGGTGGTTTGCTTTAGGCAATCTGCATCAAGCGCGAGGCCAATTGCCAGAAGCCGAGACAGCTTACCGACAAGCGATTGTCCTCAAACCGGATTTAGCGCCGCTTTATAATAATTTGGGCTATACGCTACAACAACAAGGCCAGTTTGACGAGGCGATCGCGTGCTATCAGAAAGCACTAGAAATTCAGCCCAACTGCACTGAAGCTGATGTTAATTGGGGGAATGCCCTCTATGCCCAAGGAAAACTCTCTCCAGAAAAGCAACGCCACTACGCCCAATTTAATTACAAGTTGGGTTTAATGCGGGAGAAAGCCGGAGATGGGCAGACAGCTGAAGTTTACTATCAGCAGGCGATTGCCATGCAACCAGACTTGGCAAACACTCATGAGCAGTCAAAAAATACTCTCACTGAACCAACAAGTCTTTTATCTTTTGATATTTTTGATACGCTAATCACCCGTTTTTGTATCGATCCTGACGAAATTTTTTTTCAAGTTGAACGCTTAACTCGTTTTGAAAATTTTGCCTATTACCGAAAGAAAGCAGAGGATTATCTTCTAAGAAACACCGAAAATTATGATTTAGAGGACATATACCTGAAATTGGCGGCAGAGCTAAATCTGAATAGATGCGATCTTGAACATCTAAAAGATGCAGAAGTTGAAGCAGAAATTCAAAATGTCATTGGGATTAAAGAAAATTTGGAGCAAGTTAAAGATGGGGATTTGCTGATATCTGACATGTATCTGCCAGAAAATGTACTTCGGCAAATGCTGCATAAAGCCGGTTTAGAAAAGCAAGTTAACCTCTATGTAACTGCCAAAGGAAAGCATAACGGTACAGCCTGGCGCGAAATTACTGATGCTATGAAGATTGGCCGACACCTTGGCGATAATCTTCATTCAGACGTGCAGATGGCTCAAAGATATGGAATTAAAGCCAATTTGTATCAGGCTGCTCAACCCTCGCCGGTTGAAAAGGCGCTGCATGAAATTGGTGCCAAGAATCTAGCAAAAGTCATCAGGAAAATTCGTTTAGTTAATCACTTCAAAGACCCTTTGCAGCAGAATTTTTATCAGTGTTTCGTTCAAGGCAATCTGGTTATTTTAGTTGCATTCTCTGTCTTTTTATTACGAATCGCCCAACAAAATAAACTTGAACAATATTTATTCTCAAGTCGAGATTGTTACCATTTACATAAGATTTTTCGTCAAATTGTTAGCAATTCTGATTTTTTTGTCGATTGTACGTATTTCTTTACTAGCCGTTTAGCCCGCGTAAAATGTAGCGAAGATTACCTCAGTTATCTATTAGATCTTGTAACGAAAAAAAGAAATTCTGCAATTGTGGATTTGGGAGGTACGGGATTTTCTTTATCTTATCTATTCCAAAAAATTAGTCAAGATTTTTCTTTACCCATTGTCTTTTTTCATCACACGGATATCAGCCGAGTTCAAGCAATCTATCAAGATAATAAACTAAATGACACCATATTTTCCCTGATTCCTCGTGGACCTCAAAATCTAAATATTGATGCTCTCGAAACTTTAAATTATATTAAGCAGCCCATGATTAAAGATGTTATCCAACAGGGCGAGAATGAATATGTACCTGTTTTTTGCTCAAATTCGATCCCATTCAAAATTTCTAAACTCATTGATTGTACGGAAGAAATTATTGATCATTTCTCCAATCATCTTAACCCGGAAGTTGTTGACGAAATCCTTCATCAGGTGGACTGGGAAAACTTTACACGTTTATCTCTTGTAATTTATCAACAACTTTCCTTAAATAAAGACCTTTTATCATCTTTCATGTATTTTCATGATAAAGAAAATAAAAGGGTTGAGGCTGAATTATCTGCAATGTTGACGCAGGAGCGTTAGTGAAGAAAAAAAAATTGCTATGAATTGATCTCTAGTAAAAATATTGCAAAAATGGCAATATTTTAGAACGGAAAGACGATATAGTTAAATCATTAAAAAAACTTTTTCAAGATATTTTGATACTATAGATGTTGACGATGAGAATTGCTGATCTTTAGCAATTCAGTTGTAATTTACTTGTAGTTTAATCGCCAAAGAAGGTTCCAGCAATGTTCATCACTGATTTGTCCTACCTCGAAACTATCTCGGCAAACGAGTCGCTCTTAGGGGGAAATTCTTTATTACAAATAACTTCTTATGCAGATGCAGAAGGGGAGGATACTTACACTTTAGCTAATGCAAATACTGATCTTAAAAAGGTAGGCAATGGTCAAGTAACAATAGGAAAGGGTACGGGAGATGCTCTGGCGATTGGTGCAGATACTGCTATAGCTGATGTTTCCTATGATGCTCAAGGCTTCGATAAGGTGATATCGATAAAAATATCTGGAGCAGGAGAAAATTATGCTTTTGAGAACCTTAAGGTAATCGCGATTGATACTCCAGCCTGAGTTTGGGATAAGAGAAAGAGATGATGCTTTAAACTAAATTTTCAGTTTTTATCTTCAGGGAAAAAGACGTCGTCATCTCGATGACGACAAACGACTCCATTCATTCGCTTTTGTGATCATTTGGAATCGGATTCGTTCCGTTTGAAGCCAGTAATGATCAAGAAATTTCCCCATTCCCAAACCCCAGTCTGATTTTCCAGCTGATTGTTACCCCTTCAGCTCTCTAACCCTCTCCTAAAAAATGGAATCACTAATAGAGGGTGAGTCTGACTGGAAATAAGCTTTTGCAATTTTTAATAGATAGAAAATTTAGCTGAGTATAAAATACTCGTATTGTTCAAAAATAGTCTAGCTGACTGGTAAGCTAAATCAATCGTTAATGGTTTCGGAGTTTATAGGGTTCTGAATTTAATTCGAGCATGGATAACAACTCCTACTTTGCAAACAAAATTAGAGGAAGCCTTCTAGATTTATGGTACGCCTAAACTTAAGTAAAGTTAATTTTACTAAAAAAGCTGATATTATCAATCCAGGTCAAACAATCTTCAATCCCGAATTTTCTCATGTCAAGACCCTAAAAGGTGCCGATGAAATTATCGGTACCGTCTCTGTCAGTGGCGACTTCGGTTTCGGAGTTTTTGTCGAGGCCGGAGCACTCAACTTTGGTTCGGTGAGCACCTCGGCGGAGTTGAACAGTCAAGCTCGGATTGCAGCCAATGCCATCAAGAATAAAGGGACGATCAATACTAATCGCGGACGGGATGTGGTTAGGGGCACCGCTACCGCTAATCTCTCTGCCACCGCCGAAACCGTCTCCCAAGCTATCGCCATTGCTGAAACCGCTGAGACGAGTGTCATTACTGAAGTTTTTGCTGCCCTTGAATTTCAAGCCACTGCCCACGGCATTGATAACGCCGGTGGCGAGATTAACACCAATCGAGGGGGAGATACGATTGATGGAGAAACGGAAGGCGCGATCGCGGCAATTGCCCGAGCCAGTGCCGATGCTTCAGCAATTGTGGAAGCGGTTGCCGAAGCCCCGATGTCGGAAGAGCTGACCGCTTTTGCCGGCGCGATCGCCCAAAGTTTAGTGCGAGCTGAAATCACTGCCAAGGGAATCAACAATCAAGAAGGAAAGATGACAACGGGCAAGGGAGCCGATACGATCACAGCTGAAGCGACCACTCGGGGGGCGACCTTGTCACAAGCGGCCGCTTTTGCTCTGAGCACAGCTCCACCAGACAATCAAGCGGTGGCGCAGGCGGTAGCTGAGGCGGTTGCGGAAACTTCCGACGAAGCAATTGCCATTGACAACACCAGAGGCTTGATTCGGATGGGTAAGGGCGGCGAGACCCTCAAAGCGACGGCGGAAGCCGATGAGCGCGCGATCGCCATTGACAACACCAGAGGCTTGATTCGGACGGGCAAGGGCGGCGAGACCCTCGAAGCGACGGCGGAAGCCGATGAGCGCGCGATCGCGATTCAAAATCTTCAAGGTGTGATTCGGACGG
>JAAANX010000060.1 GCA_009909085.1 Cyanobacteria bacterium GSL.Bin1
GACTCCACCAATAACTAAAGAATGATCTTGACCCAGTTGATGAATGTCATAACCATTGCCAACTCGAATGTTCATTTCTGTTTTTCCTTTCACTGCTTCTTCCTCATTATCGAGTGATTAGAAAAAATTTTGCCACAACGTTTGACAAACCCAAAAATAATCGCTACCATAGTATTCGCGCTACAGGGGACTGTAGTTCAACCGGTTAGAGCACTGCCCTGTCACGGCAGAAGTTGCGGGTTCGAATCCCGTCAGTCCCGTTGGTTATTGCCTTCTTTATTCTGATTGAACTCCCTGTATTGATGGAGTTCAAAAATGAGTGCTACTTATCTAATGAATCCCAACGCGGGAGGGAGTAGGCAACTTTCCCTAGTGTTTTTCTCATCTCCCTCATCCTCATCTATTTCAAGCGACCGGAGCGCCAAATACTCAACAATAACCAAAACCCAATAAAACTGGCTGCAGCAAATAAGATGTTACTAATGAGCGAGAGCTGAGGCGTTTGCGCATTGGAAGAAATAATGGCTGCGCCCATAATTAGAGAACCAACAATAATGCTAAAAGAAAGCCGATTCGCGGAATCATCCAAACTTCTTCGTAGGGGTTCGAGTTCTCGGACATTGAAGTTCCAACTTAAAGTTTCTGAGGTAACGCGATCTAGGAATAATTCTAGCTGACGAGGACCTTGTAGAGATAAACTTTTGAGATCGAGAGTGGTTCTTAAGAGTGTGGGAATGGGATTATTTCCTAAGATTTGGTTGCGAAATAAATCGGTCATTAAAGGTCGTACTTCGTAGAGTAAATTAACCTCAGGATTAAACCCTCTTGCCACTCCTTCTAAATTGGCTAAACTTTTTGCATACAGTCCCATGTTACTGGGAAGCTTAACGTTGTTATTTCGTGAAACTTCTAAAATTTCATAGAAAACTTCACTAAAATTAATTTGCGAAATACTAAGATTGTAATACTTGCGCAACATCCGATCATAGTCATTTTCTAAATTAATTAAATTAACTGAATTAGCACTTTCTGATAACTCTAGAGTTAATTGGCTACAGCGCTGGGCATCAATATCAACAATTGCCAACAACATTTCAGTTAAAATTTGTTGGGTCCGCGGATCCAAGCGTCCAATCATCCCACAATCAATTAACGCCAGTCGTCCATCATCCAGATAAAAAATGTTTCCTGGATGGGGATCAGCGTGAAAGAACCCATCAATATAAATTTGTTGAAAAAAGACACGAAAGAGAAGCGTTGTTAATTCCTGACGGCGTTTTTCTTCTTGAACTTTTGGTAATTCAGCTTTTAATATCGGAGCACCATCAAGCCACTCCATAACGAGTAATTTTTCTGTAGTGATATCCCAATGAATCGCAGGAACAACGACTTCTTTCGGATCAAACCAATTGCTATTTTCAAGATTGCGACGCAGTTGATCGGTATAGGTTGCTTCTTTGGTAAAATCAAGTTCAGCCCGCAGGGCATTGGTGAATTCTTCGGCTAAGGCTACCACATCGTAATCTTCCCCAAAGTCGGTACGAGCGACTAATTCCGCAATTCCTTTGATCAAAGAAATATCTTGGTCAACAACCTTATCAATTCCCGGACGTTGCACTTTGACTGCGACTTCCTGACCATTAGCGAGAGTTCCACGATGGGTTTGCGCGATCGAGCCGGCAGCAACGGGTTCTTGATTAAACTCGGAAAACACCTGATCTACCGGTGCTTTGAGTTGTTCCCGCAGCAGGGCTTCAATATTGGTCCAGGCTACTGGCGGAACATTCGCTTGGAGAGCAGTGAGAGCTTCGATATAATCAGGAGGAATGATGTCAGGACGAGTACTGAGCAGTTGCCCAAATTTAACGTAAACCGGTCCTAAATCGACTAAGATATTCCGCAGCACCGTTGGTGTCGGCAGTTCAGGGGCTTCAGCTTTCCCAACTGTGAGGAGGCGACGCATATAGTCCCAACCATTGCGGAAAACGACTTCTAAAATTTCTCGTTGACGACTGGTGTTTTGGGTAAGGAAGACCACAGGTTATCTCTCGTGCGATATTCAACAATGTTACTCCCCCACTTATAACAGTTTGTCAAAGCGATTGTCCGCTTGTAGCTGTTGGAGGAGTTAGTGGGCTGCAATTGGCATTTTCCGCCTGCAAGTAATTAGCAAGTTTAATATCCTGAAGAAATTGCCAATAATTTTCCATTAGTCACTTTTTAAATAATGAACTTGTGTAGGATAAGCGATTTCAATACCTTGAGCTTCAAAACATTCTTTGATGGCAAAATTAATTTTTTGCTGCGCATCCATATAAGCAGTGTAATCTGGGGTTTCCATATAATACACCGTTTCAAAATTCAGACTAAAATCTCCATAAGAGCTAAAATGGCACCGATCAAAGCGCGTGTTTTCTATATTATTAATCATCTCGTGAATCAATTCAGGAATGATTTGTAATTGTTCTAATCCAGTTTCATAAGTGACGCCGAGGGTAAAAACAATGCGACGCTCTTCCATTCGCTTATAATTGTGAATCCGAGAACTAGTTAAGTCACTATTGGATAAAATTAACTCTTCGCCGCTCAGACTGCGAAGGCGAGTCGTTTTAATCCCAATGTGTTCTACTGTACCAATTAGATCGCCAACGATAATAAAATCGCCAATTTTAACTGGGCGATCGAGCAAGATGGAAAAATAACTAAAGAGTTCTTGGAAAACCCCTTGCGCTGCTAAAGCAATGGCAATACCGCCGATACCTAAGCTAGCGATTAATGCAGAAATATTAAAGCCAAGATTGCCTAATAAGAAAATGATGCCGATTGTCCAAGTAACAATTCTCAGTGCTGGCGAAAGAATGGCAATACTTTGTTCACGGGCTTCATCGTCTTCTCCTTTTAACCAGTAGGTCGCTAAGAAATACTCAATAACATTGCCAATAAAACGAATGCCAATAAAAGTAGCAAGAATTAAACCAATGACATCAATCGATTGATTTAGAATTGGATGTAATTCTAAATTACGAATACTAATATAAAGTACCCCCAGATAGAGTAAAGGGGTAAGAGAATTCTGAAATATTTTGAGTAAACGGCTATTTAAACCAATATGAGAATGATTGATCCATTTTCTGAGTCGCTTCAGAATAAATCCTTTCAAAATAAAATTAATAATCAGAATACCAATCAGAAACATGAATAAAGCCAAGAGGTATTCCGAAACAAAGTTATTTAAAATTTCGTAGCCTAAAAATCTTTGTATTGTTTGTTGTACTTGTCGATTCATAAAAAGCACTCCATGTACCACTAATTAACTCTCAGCCGTGTGGTAGCTAACTAAGATAACAGCGATCTCACTTAATATTCCCTTCAGCAGTTTATCAATTTTGTCCGTCATTTGCATAACCTGATAGCGTCACCTCAGCAATTATGCTTTATTACTATAAGTGCTGATGAAAAATCCTAAAATTGTATAACACTTTTTCCAAGTAATTGATTAACTTAATCTAACCTTCATATAACTCAGAAAATTTTAACAACTTTATCAAGTTCGGGAGTCGCTATCATCTCCAGTTACTTCTTTCAAGATTACCTACAGTTTCATTGGATTTTAAAAAGTTTTTTAAATCACACCTTGAACATAAATATAATTTGCAAAATGAATATAACTGGCAGTTACTTTGGATAATTACACTGAAGTACCGGACGAGAATCTGTGTTATATTTCTATTTGTATTTGCTTTAGATCACTAAAATTACATGACTGAAAGCTTACATTTTACCTCATCTGAGTTTCTAGCTACCCAACAAGCAAGTGGAGAAATTCATAACTCGTTTCAACTTTTCAAGGAATTATCAAATCGGAGTGGCGTTCTAGAAATTTCTAGAGAAAACATTAACTGGATCGTTTATCTCGAAAAAGGTCAACTCCAATATGCCTCGATGTCCGTTCAATCTGTAGAAGAGTTAACCTACCATCTTCAGTGTTTGGGCTGCAAAGCAGCAGTGGAAGCATTGAAGACAGCAAAATCTTTGGAAAATACCCGAAATTCTCTAGAAGGAATGTCTCTTGACAGTATTTTGCACTGGTTAAGCAGACAAGAATTTCTGAATGCAGAAGAAGTTTCAAAGGTGACCGAACAAGTGAGCAGAGAAGCATTAGCTTGTCGCGGGGAAGCCCCGTCCTCACGCTTTGCTCCGGTCTGCCGTAGGCGAGTGACGGGACGGGACGTATAAACGTCTGGGGAGACCCCAGACGACAGCCCCTCATGAGGAGCGGTGAGTCGAGGGTTTCGACAGCCTGAAAACGAACACTCTCCCTCTGTGTTATGGTATTTATATTAATTTCTTTTTACCCTAATGCTTCAAGTCGTCAAAGTCAGATTATACCCCGACCACGAACAGCGACAGTCGCTAGAACAAAGTTTTGGCAACTGTCGCTTCGTTTGGAATTGGGGTCTTAACCAGATCAACACGACCTACAAGGAGACGGGTAAAGGGATTTCTAGCTACGACATCAAGAAACAATTACCCGAATAAAAAAAAGAATTTGACTGGTTAAAGCTGACCTACTCTCAGTGTCTCCAGCAAGTTTGCATTAATCTGGGAACTACCTTTAAGAACTTCTTTGAGTACTGCGATCAGCTAGAGTCTGCTCTCTTAGGCATTGCTGAGCAAGGGGTTGATTTAAAAGAGTTTGATGCTGCAGCACGAGCCGCTCACTCCATTAAAGGGGGGTCTGCGATGATGGGCTTTGATGCCTTCAGTCGCACTGCTCATTCGTTAGAAGATTACCTGAAAATCCTCCAAGCCCGATTTCAGACAATCGAAATTAATACCCAATTGGAAACGCTATTACTGCAAGGGGTGGACTGCTTGCGGGCAATTGGCGAACAATATCGTCAGGGAAATTCCCCCCCCGCAAGACTGGCTCGATCAGCAAGCGACACAGACCTTTGCTCCTTTGCGAGAGCACTTGGGAGAGTTAACCGAAGCGGATGAAACGGCACTCTTGTCCAAGGAAGAAGACGCCAATGTGGCCGATCTCCTCTTTGGCAGCGGGGTGGAAGATGCTTTAGAACAGTTAAGAAAACAGTCGACGCTTTTGTCTTCAACCGAATTGGCGACTGTTGTTAAAACAACCGCCGAGGAATTAGCAGACTTTGGGCGGATGATTGAATGTGAGCCCTTTGTCAGCTTATGTGAGTCGGTACAGCAGCATCTCAATGAAGTTTCCTTGGCGCAATTGCGATCATTAACCCGCAGCGCGATCGCGCAATGGGAGCGCTCGCAAGCCTTGATTCAACTGGGACGTTACGATCATCTCCCGACTGAACTCGATACCAGCGAAGTCATTGCTGAAGAAACCCAAGAATGGGAGATTCCCGATCTCGATGACTTAGATCCCAGCGCGATCGAGGAGTTACAGGCAGCGACGGCAGAAGAAGAATGGGAAATTCCCGATTTTGATGATTTAGATCTACCCGTATTCGTAGAACAGGAAGAAAATGTGGCAGTGCCATCAGCCGAGTCAACTGTTGTCGCTACCAAAGAAAACCAAGAACTGCCGGTTCCTGCACAACGAGAAGATACAACAGTGCGGGTGTCTGTGCAACAACTGGCTCGAATTAATACCCTGTTTGGCCGTTTAATTCTAGAGCGGGAATTGGTCAATTCCCGGATGTCAGAGTTAGAGGAGTTTGTCAATCTCAGTAAATCGAGAACCCAGCAACTGGAACAAGCGAATGTCCAACTGCGCAAATGGTATGACAAACTCAACTATGAAAGTGTTACGGTGTCGAACTTTCCTCGCGCAGAAACCGAAGGCTTTGACACCTTAGAGATGGATCGCTACAGTGACTTACACCTGCTGTTCCAAGAGCAAATGGAAACCATTGTCCAGCTACAAGAGGTTACCAGTGACCTGGAAGTGAGTTCCCGAGAAGTCACACAAGCAATGGGAGAACTGAACTTTACCACGAGTGATTTGCAGCGGGGCATTACCCGCGTACAAACTCGTTCCTTTTCCGAAGCGGTGAAGGGATTTCGGCGGGTCATCCGAGACTTATCTGTCCAGTATGACAAACCGGTTACTATTGAGATTCAAGGCGAAAATACCCTCATTGATCGCGCAGCCTTTGAAGCCCTTTCTGCCCCGCTCAATCACCTGCTGCGCAATGCCTTTGACCACGGGATTGAAGACCCCCAAACCCGCGTTGCCCAAGGAAAACCCGAGCAAGGAAAAATTACCCTCAATGCCGTGAATCAGGGGAACAAAACCATGATTTCCATTACCGATGATGGGGGTGGCATTGATCGGGAAAAAATTAAGGCTCGCCTGAAAACGATGGGCATTTCCCAAGAAGAGTTAGCCCAACTCAGCGATCAAGATCTTCTGGATTCGATTTTTGCCCCTGGCTTTTCCACCGCTGAGCGCGTCACCGAATTATCGGGGCGCGGTGTGGGCATGGATGTTGTTCGCACCAACTTAGAAAAAATTCGCGGTGAAGTCCATGTGGACACAAAATTAGGTGTCGGAACCACATTTAGAATCAGTTTTCCTCTCTCTGTCTCCATTGCGCGGGTGGCAATTGTCGAAAGTGCCGGCTTAGTCTTTGCCCTTCCTGTGGAGATGGTGAAAGCTTTTGCCCCCTCAGAGGCATCAGGAGAAATGGTTTGGAATGGTGAGAACGTTCCCGTAACCAGTCTAGAGAGTTGGTCCCGCTTTAATCGAACCGTCAAATCCTTTGTCATGGCAGGAACGGCAACGCTCGATCGCGCCACCGTTTTAATTGTTAATTATCGGGGAAGTTGGCGCGGTATTCGGGTGGATCGCTTCTGGCGAGAACAAGAAGTGGCGTTACGGAGTGTCGATAGCCCCTTACCGTTACCCCCTGGAATTACTGGTTCTACTGTTTTAGGGGATGGTCGTCCCATTCCCCTGGTCGATCCGGTGCAACTCTTAAATTGGTTCCAACAACCCCAAGCGGAAAGTAAAGCCACTGTTGATGTTCCGGTTCACGATGATTCCTTAAAGGCTGACACCATTTTAATTATTGACGACTCGATTCATGTCCGTCGTTACCTCGCGATCGCGCTGGAAAAAGCCGGCTATCAAGTGGAACAAGCCAAAGATGGACAAGAAGCGGTTGAGAAAGTCTTTAGTGGTTTACCAATCAAAGCAGCGATTTGCGATATCGAAATGCCTCGCTTAGATGGTTATGGCGTTTTAGGTGAAATTAAAAATCACCCTGAATTTAAACAGTTACCCATTGCCATGCTGACTTCTCGGGGCAATGAAAAACACCGTAAACTCGCGATGAAACTAGGAGCATCGGCTTATTTTTCTAAACCCTATAATGAACAAGACTTACTGAGTACCCTAGCGACCATGATTGGCTAAAACACAGGCAGAGGGGAGGCCAGAGTGACGAGTTCATTACCATTGAACTCAACTCCCCAACTTCCCCTCTTCAAATTAGGCTTTTGTCAGCATAGGCAACGGAGTGGGCTTATTCGGCTGCCCCACTATTATCGCTTTCATTATTACTGTTGCTGTTGCTGGTATTGTTGTTATTTCCACCGGAGAACCGACGACCTCTTTGGAAATTTCCGGTTGATTTTTTCCGGAACTGTCTTGCATAAGCAAGATTACGAGCTGCTTTTTCTTTTTTCTGATTCCGACGTTTAGCCATTCTCAATTCTCCTTATTCAAATTAAAAAACGCTTTCAGAAAGCCTGATTACATCTTATGGGCTCTCTAAAAGCGTCGTTTGCTCAATTCAATACTTTAGAAACGTCTGTTTCTGCGACCGCCGCCAAATGAGCCTTTATTTTCGCGGGGACGAGCGGGGTTTACTTTGAGTTCACGACCCATCCATTCTGCACCATCTAGTTCAGAAATCGCATTCGATTCTTCAGTTTCCGATGACATTTCAACAAAACCAAATCCTCTCATCCGACCTGTCTCACGGTCAGTAGGGAGATGGACGCGCTTAACTGTGCCGTATTCTGCAAAAACTTCGCTTAAGTCGTCTTGAGTTACGGAGTAGTCGAGATTACCGACATAAATTGACATTGATGAAGATTCTCCTCAATCAGATATTGTGTAGTGAGGCAAGATCTTGGAGAGAGTCTGTCAATACGAAGCTGGAAAAAACTATCAATACTGAAACCAAACGTAGTCACCGATCTTTGTTCTCAAGATTAATTTTAGCAGCCTCTTTTGAAATCGGCAACTCTATTTTGATTTTTTTAAGAAAGGTTACTTTTTCATTCTTCTTGAGAAGTGCAATCTCAGAAGTATAAAGCTAACCTTTATTTTTTGAGGACGGTTTCCGTCGGAATTGTTAATAAATTGTTACCTTAATTAGAGATGATCACTTAGTTTAGTACAGATGACGGTTGCCAATACTCAATCTCTAACTTTTCAAATTTCTCCACTGATTCGGATGACTCTGTTGAGTCTCTACATTGCTTTGACGCTTCCTCTGCCTTTTTTAGCTAAGATTTCTCCCGTTTCAATTCCTGTTGCTTGGTTTGTCGTTGGTTTAGCCATCGGTTGGATTTTATTATACGGTGCGTTGAGTCAGCAGGTTGTTCTCGATGACAAACAGATTGCAGTGACCTATCCCCGTTGGTTTCCCTCGATTTTGCAAAAAGGATGGTCACTCCCTTGGGCTGAAATTGAACAACTGAAACTGCGAACGACCGGACAAGGAGGATTAGTGTATTATTTTGTTACTTCAGGGCGCGATCAAGCCTATCTTCTCCCGATGCGAGTCGCAGGATTTGCACGCTTAGTCGAGAAAGTTGAAGAAGAAACAGGCATTGATACCAGTGATGTTCGTCCTTTGGCACAACCGTGGATGTATTTCATTTTATTAGGATTTACCCTGCTTTTGCTCTTAGTCGATGCTTGGACAATTTGGACAGCCACCCACCAAGGATTAATGATCTAAGTTGTCAAAATTGGGTTAAGAAATAGCAATGAATGAAATCAAACCGTCCTTTCCATGGTTAATGCAGCAACTCAAGGCTTGTCGAATTCAAGAAGGATTTTCTCTGACTGATTCGGAAGCATTAGTGCAACAGAGCCAACAAATTTATTCACAAATTCCACAAGGAGCAAAGATTCTTATAAAGGGAAGGAATGATCATCAATTTTTATCTAGTTTTTTAGCCAGTATCGGGAAAAGTTGTCCAATTTTTTTAGGGAATCAGCAATGGCAATTTCAAGAATGGCAGCAAGTTTTTGCTATCGTCAACCCGAATGTAATTATTGAAGAAAATCGTTTAGAACAAATCTCTTCCTCCCCTTTGGAGATCAAGTCTAAGGGAAACATGATGATTCCTACTGGTGGCTCATCAGGAACGATCCGTTTTGTCAAACATAATTGGGAAACCTTAAGCGCATCAGTTACAGGATTTTGTCGTTATTTTGAACAAGAAACAGTGAATTGTTTTTGTGTTCTTCCTCTGTACCATGTTAGTGGATTAATGCAATTTATGCGAACCTTTCTTACAGGAGGAAATTTAATTTTATATTCCTATCAGAGGCTAGAAAAAGCTTGGCAAAATCAAGACTTAGTAACTCTACGCCAACTACAAAATATCGCGCGAAATAACTATTTTCTCTCATTAGTTCCTACGCAACTGCAACGGCTACTCAATTATGGGGCAGGCAACTGGTTATCTCAATTTAAAGCGGTTCTTCTTGGTGGTGCGCCCCCTTGGACAAGTCTTTTAGCAAAGGCGAGACACTATCAAGTTCCCCTTGCTTTAACCTATGGCATGACGGAAACAGCATCACAAGTTGTCACTTTACAGCCCAATGATTTTTTAGCAGGAAATAACAGTGTGGGTCAAGTCTTACCCCATGCAAAAATTATAATTCAAGGAGAATTAGGAGAAGAACTAGCTCCAGAAAAATTAGGAACAATTACGATTAAAACGAACGCTTTAGGATTAGGATATTATCCTGATTGCGATTGGAAACGAGAGCAATGGATTACTGATGATCTGGGTTATTTTGATCGAGCCGGCTATCTTCATATTATCGGTCGTAAAAGCCGAAAAATTATCACTGGTGGAGAGAATGTCTTTCCTGATGAAGTGGAAGCAGCGATTTTATCGACCGGTTTAGTTACAGATGTTTATGTGATGGGTTTAGAAGATCAAATTTGGGGAGAAGTTGTAAGTGCAATTTATGTTTCGCAAAAAGAAACAGCAACTAGCAGCGAAATTAAAGCACAATTAAAACAAGCACTCAGCTCTTACAAAATTCCTAAAAAATGGTTTAGAGTGACTAAAATTCAGCGTAATGATCAAGGAAAAATCAATAAAGAAATCATAAAAAAACTATTGATTGATCATAAAAATAGTAATTAATTAGAGAAAATGCAGTAAAACCTAATCAAATTTCCTACGCAACCTAAGGTAAAAATGATGATGAATCGGTGTCGCGCTGGCAATGATAGGATGAGGGGTAGCTTGCAGTTGAGGAGCAGAGGAAGGAATGCCAACCGAGCAAGCATTATTGCTACTCATTTTGCTAGTTGGTCTGATTCTAGTGGTTGCTATCCTACTGAAATCAGGGTTGCAACGTCTTGGATTGCCTGCTCTGATGGGCTATATTGGCTTAGGATTACTCCTCCACAGTGCTGATAAAACTTGGCAACTCTTTTCAGCCGGCGATCGCGAAGTATTAGCTTTTCTTGCTGACTTGGGAATTATCTGCTTGTTATTTCGCGTTGGGCTTGAAAGTGACCTTTCTAAACTGATTAGTCAACTGCGTCGTGCCAGTATTATCTGGATTGGCAATGTTTTCGTGAGCGGTCTGCTTGGATTGGTCACTGCTCAAGTGTTACTGCAACTGGACCTGATTCCCAGCTTATTCGTAGCGACAGCGATGACCGCAACGAGCGTCAGCGTTTCAGTTGCCGTGTGGCGAGAAGCCAATGCTCTGAACTCAAGTAACGGTCAACTGATGCTCGATGTGGCGGAAATGGATGATCTTTCCGCGATCGCGCTTATGGCATTACTCTTTGCCCTCGTCCCGGTTTTACACAATAATCCCGACGCGAATTGGCTGCCTATCTTAGGAAATGCAGCCGCTATTTTTACGATCAAGACCCTCTTTTTCGCTGCCTTCTGCTTCTTTTTTTCCCGCTATCTTGAACAGCCCCTGACTGGGTTTTTTCAGAAATTAGAACCTGCTCCCGATCCCACCTTGATGGTTGCGGGAGTAGGGTTTATCATTGCTGCTTTAGCTGGATTATTGGGATTTTCGGTTGCCATTGGCGCGTTCTTTGCCGGATTGGCGTATAGTTACGATCCTCGCGCCGTCAAAATTGACGCTTCCTTTGCCACCCTTTACGAGTTATTTGTCCCCTTCTTTTTTATTGGCATTGGTTTAAGCATCGATCTCACCACTGTCCCCATCGCTCTCGGCTGGGGAGCTATTTTGCTCACCGCTGCGGTCTTAGGTAAACTGATTGGCGTAGCAATTCCGGTTATTATAACTGACACTTGGAATAGTGCGGCGCTACTCGGACTCAGTATGGTGCCTCGTGCCGAAATTATGATGATTATTATGCAACGTGGCTTACATTTGGGAGCCTGGGCAGTCTCATCTCACCTCTTTTCGGCCATGGTTGTGGTCTCTGCGGCAACGACAATTTTAATCCCTCTTCTGCTGCGCTGTTTGCTTCAACGTTGGCCACAGACTGAAATGGGTTCCTCCTTGTAGTTCGTTCGACGCTTGTGCCGGGGATAGCTAAGCCATAAGCTGCTCTTCCGGTAAATTCCACCATAACAATGCTAGGGCATCTCTTACCTGCTGCCACATATTTTTCGCTTGGTTAACGTTCAGTTTCAACTCTTCTTCCAATAACATTTGGACGGTCATTGTTACAGGTTCACTTGTAGGTGCTGAGAGTTGCAACAGATTCGGATCGCTTGCCGGACTCAAGATGCCATCTGCTGCTGGCGCTGCTTGAATTTCATGTTTGGGGTCTAAAGGAAACTGCCAGGATGGATGAGTGATTGTCGCTGGCGTTGCTGGTTCTTCTAACCAAGGATCCGATCCGAGATCGTCTGACAGCTTGATCGTTTTCGTCCCATTTTTATCAATATAATCCACCATCATTTTTACCTCCGATTACTCTACTACCTCCCCACTTCGATCATATCAATTTTATTAATTCACTAAAGTAAATTATTCCCAAGCAAATCCAAAATTGATCGTAAAATAATTGAGGCGTTGGCATAAATACTTGTCTGGATCAACTGATCGTATTGAAAATTAAAATTGTTAAAAAATATTGTTAATATCCCTCAAAGATTAATGGGACAGATGCTTGAAAAGAGCGATAATAAAGGTGGAGAACTATTTAATCTTTATTCCTCCCCCAGAGGCATCATTGGCGTACTAGGAGGTGCTTAAGAGATGAAAGGTTTTCAATTTTGTGAATTATTACTGACGCTAGCGCTGTTATTTATTGGTCTTTCTGGATTAACTTATTTTCTAGGGACATTAAACCTTCGTTTGGCATTAATTGTTGAATTTACCCTCCTGGCGAGTATGATTACCATTGGTTTTATTCTTTTTGATCGCGCGCTGAATCATACCGGATGAAAGGGAGCGATTATTGTGGCATTTACTGCCTAATCTCTAGCTGTGTCGTTGCAGTAGAGAAGAAATAATTCATCTTGAACTTAACTAGAATTGGAGCGAAAACAATGACAACTCAATTAGTCACTTGTCCGCTAAAAACTCACCCTTTAACCGCTATGAGTAATGTTACGAGTATTACCGTGACGGGTCATCAAGTGTCGATTTTAGAAATGCAACCAGAACCGGGAGATGAGGATACTTCTGCTGTCCACTTAACCTTTGATGTTGAACATCCTCACCAACTACCGAGTTTATTATCAACAGCAGAGGAACTCGGTTTAATTATGGATCGCGATGATGCGGTGGAAATTAGTTTGTCAGTACTGGCGATGGCAATGGCAAGCAAAAGCAGTACCGAAATCGCAGCCATGCAAAAAAGACTAGCGAACCGAATTGCAGAACTACAGTCTTCTGTGATACCCGAAGAAAGCTAATTGGAATTATGTACTGTGGCTGATATCTTGTTAGGATTTGCAATATAAGCCCATGAGTTCTGCTTGCGCAAGGATATGGTTTGCCATTGCTGCTTCTAAGTCTGATTTGTTTGCACCTTCTGATAAAGCAAGTTCGCAATCGAGGGCGTAGAGTTTGAAAAAGTAGCGATGGGTGCCACTGGGTGGGCAAGGACCGCCATAGCAACTCTTTCCCCAACTATTTTTACCTTGTGTCCCAGGAACAGAGTTTTCTTTGATTTCTGCTACCGGCTTAATATTCCAAATCAGCCAGTGATCCCAAGTTCCCATCGGTGCATCCGGATCATCATGGATTAAGGTTAAGGAGACCGTTCCTTGCGGGATGTCGCTAAGGGTTAAAGGGGGGTTGATATCTTCGCCTTGACAGGTGTATTTTTTGGGAATGCTCTCATTGTGTGCAAAAGCGGGACTTGTTATTTTCATCATTACCTCCCATTGCAACCTTTGAGATCGGTTACCCTTTCTAGTTTATCTGTGAGCTTTACTCCTACTCCCAACCCTTCACTAGAATTAATCTAATGTGTCGCAAACCTTAACTCCTGGGCAATGAATGAGCTTTACCATTTTTCTAAATTAGGTTGTGGGGGGTCAGACCAGTCATCATCATAAGAATAACGAGATCTTTTATCATTGCTTTCCTCTTCACTCTCGTCTTCTTCCTCTTCTGCCATTAAGGGTTGCACGACTTTTTCAAAGGCTTCTCCTAGAAAGGATTTTACAAATTCGTCGCGACGGTTCAGCTGAAATTGACGCTTCACCACTTCGGTCATCCCACCGTCTCCCCAATCTTGATCTTGACGGAAATATTCAATGAAACTCTTGCCGGCAATCCGGGTTAAATAAGCAGCACTCACCCCTTGAATCGCTTTCCCAACCACATAAGCCGCAACACTCATTTGCAGGGCAGTAGAAACCATTTGCACCACTCCTTTGACCACGCCTAAACTAACCAGCGTTCTGCCCAGAGAGAGGGCGAGTTCGCGACCGCGATCATAGTTAATGTCACAACCATAAATCTTGCCAATTTCAACCACCATTTGCGCATTCACTGCTGCTGTGCCTAACATATCCACCACGGGTAAAGGGGTAACGGCAATGACCCCTGCGCCCACCCATTGGTACCGTTCAATCACTTTGTCGGCTTGACGACGGCGTTGTTGGTCAATGAGGCGACGGGCTTCTTCCCCAAGGCGTTGCGATTGCAGGAGGATATTATCGGCAATTAAGTCTGCCCCTTCTGCCCGAAGAACCGCGGCAAGGCGTTTGATTAAGGGCATAATGTCCGGTTCCGGTTGGACAGTATCCCCATTATCCGTATGAAAGGGCGTCGGGTTAGCGGCGATACAGATGACATCATGGGGAAAAATATAGTCTTGCGTGCGCGATCGCAGCTTTTCTAGAATGACTTCTTGATCCTCATCCGTATAGAGATCGGTCTTATTAAAAATCAGCAGCGATCGTTTCCCAATTTCGGCTAGCACCGATAGCGGATCGTATTCAGACTGACGCAAATCATTATCGACCACAAATAGAAGTAAATCGGCTGCGGTGGCTAATTCACGGGCTAATTGTTCTCGTTCCGTTCCCATCACCCCTGCTTCCAAAATACCGGGTGTATCGGTGACTAAAATCTGCTGTTCAATTCCTGATAACTGCAAGCTATAAGTTTCCCCCGCTTGCGTGGTTCCCATGGGCGCACTCACTTCTCCGACTACACGACCCATAAGGGCATTGACAAGGGAGGTTTTTCCCGCAGATACCGTTCCAAAAATGACGACCTGAAAGGCTTGACGGTCAAAGTTCGCGGCGAGGGCTTCTGATTTTTCTAAAAGGGCTTGCTGTGCAACCTCATCTTGAATTTGTTGGACTTGTTGACGCACTGCTTGTAAGTTAGCTTGTGCGGCTTCATTTTTTTCCGCTGGGGCTTTGACCTGAGGACGCGGTTTTTTCTTCTTTTTTTTCCCTTTGAAATTAAACCCACCCTGAATGTAGTAGATAACGGCACCAATTAAAACGGTAATCACTGCCATGAGCAATAGCAGTAATAAATTGGCGAGAATCGGGGCAGTAAAGGCAATCTGGATATAAAGTTGGTAAATTGCACTCACCAACCAAATCATCAGTGCCAAAACAACACTAATACTTAAAATTAAGAGGAGCAGACGGGGTGAGGGCATCATTCAAAATAGGGTTAACCGTTATACTTTCAATTCTCCACATTGGAGAGGGTTTTAGCAGATCAACCCCGCCAACGGCGATTAACGTTCCTATTTTATCAATTGCAACTCTTGCATTAATCGCCAAACAAAAATCTTTGGATTAAGGCTTGTTGATGCAAAATTCGGTCTTCGAGTTGATTGGCAATTCCCGGTTCATAACCGCCACTAGCGTACCCTTTTTGCACCATTTCAGTGACTGCCATATCCTCTTTCATAAAGGTGGTGAAAGCTTGCGATAGCTGTTCTGCTGGAGGACTAACGTTGGGAATTCCATAAATTTCTAAGTGTACTTGACAGGTATTAACCCTCAAGGGATCAATCCGGATCCAAGCCAAAACTCCATCAGGCAAGGCTAAGAAATGTAGGTTAGGAAAAATACCATAAGTGAAGAAGCCATCACGGGCTTTCTGGGAGGGAATTGTGTCTAGAATGGGATGCTCACTGCGCCATTGTTCAGTTGTTGGCGTGTAGAGTAAATTGACATACTCGTTGAAATAATGTTCATAGTAACGGACAGATCCTTGGATTTGGTTTAAGGTCTCGCGATGGACAATGGGAACATGGTAATCACACAGGGTATTGTCGTGATAAACTTTCCAGTTGCAAGCGACTTTATAAGTGTGCTGAACCAGTTGTTTGGTTCCGGGTTGTCGATACCCTTGAATTGTGTTTGGAATCTCCCCTAAAAATTCTGACAATGGGGGTACTGCTTCATCGAAGCAAATGAAAATAAATCCTTCCCATTGCTCGCAACGAATTGACTTTAAGGGATAATCGGCGAAAGAGAAGTCTTCCGGAAACCGATCTTTTGCTGGAGTTCCCCTTAAATGACCGTCTAAATCATACACCCAAGCATGATAAGGACAAATGAGCTTTTCTTTAGATTGCTTTCCGGGTTTGGGGCATAAAAGAGCAGCCCGATGGGGACAAACATTGTAGTAAGCTTGAACGGTTGTCGGAGTTTTTTTAATCAGTAAAATACTCGCATCAGCAATTTCAGTGACAAAGAGATTATTCTCATTAAATAACTGCTCAATATCGCCAAGATAAAGCCAGTTTTTACGGAAAATATTTCTTGTTTCTAAGGGGATTAACTCTGGATCTGTGTATAAATTTGCTGGAAAAAATGTTTGCGAATTCGATTCTAAACCGTGCTTCATCCGACCATCACTTCTTGTTCAACACTATGATTTCTCAGAAGTTGTGTGATTTTTTCGCGATAGTTTTGAAACTCAGATAATGCTTTGACATGATAAGAGCGCGATCCATATTCATTACGCGGTAAGTTAATCTGAATTTCTTTTTGAATTGTACCGGGACGCGCCGTTAAAACATAGATTCTTTGCCCTAGAAAAACCGCTTCTTCCACATCATGGGTAATCATTAAAATGGTGGTGCCGGTGCGTTGCCAGAGATCGAGTAAAAACTGTTGCATGGTTTCTTTGGTTTGCACATCTAATGCCCCAAACGGTTCATCCATTAGCAGAATTTTCGGTTCACAGGCTAAGGCGCGCGCGATCGCGACTCGTTGTTTCATGCCGCCAGATAGGGCTTTGGGCAGGGCATTTTTAAACTGAGTTAAGCCCACCACATTGAGATAGTAAGCAGTCCGTTCTTGACGTTCCGAACGGGGAATGCCTTGCAGCTTCAGTCCAAACTCAACATTTTTGGCGACATTGAGCCAAGGATAAAGGGTATAGCGTTGAAATATCATACCGCGATCGCGCCCCGGACCAATAATCGGGACGTGATCCACCGTAATTTCTCCGGAAGTGGGATAATCTAGCCCGGCAATTAACCTTAATAGCGTTGATTTGCCAGAACCGGAAGCGCCAACGGCACAAACAAATTCTCCCGTTTCAACGTGCAAATTAATATCTTCAAGCGCTAGAAAATTACCTTTTTTGGCGGGAAACTCTTTATAGAGATGTGTTACTTCTAAGTGCATTATTCAGCCTCAACTTATCATAATAAAAAATAATTAGAGTGCCCATTTACAGGACACTCGCAACAACCCCCGAAATGATAAATCAATCAGAAAGCCAATTAACCCCAGAACAATTAAACAGGCAAAAATCTCATCCGTATTCAGAAATTTTTGGGCTAATAAGATGCGTTTTCCTAGCCCTTGTTCAGCGGCAACTAACTCCGCAACAATCACTAAATTCCAAGAGGTGGCAATATTAATCCGAAACGCATCAATAATGTTCGGAATGACATAGGGCGTAATCACTTGTAACAAAACTTGCCAGCGTAACCCCCCTAAGGTATAGGTCGTTTCAATTAACTCCTTGGGGACAAACTTCACAGCATCCATAATCATCAGTACATTAAAGAAAATAGTGCCGATAAAAATGAGTAAGATTTTAGGTTCTTCCCCAATACCGAGATACAGAATCAGTAAAGGGATAAATGCGGGCGCTGGCATATAGCGTAAAATGCCAATAATCGGTTCAAATAATGACCGAATGCTGGCAAACGCCCCCATCCCAATGCCAATGGGAATGGCAATGACACCGGCTAAGACAAAACCGCCAACCACTCGCAAGAAACTGGCAATCGTATCTTTAACCAAATAACCTTTTTCCCACAAGCGACCGAATGCTTCTCCGACTTGCACAGGGCTAGGCAGAAAAACATCTTCCACTCCGCCAAACGTGGCGAGTAACCACCAGAAAGACAGCGGAATCACCACGGAAACCACCATCAAGCCCCACTGTAACGGTTGGGGAATATCTTCTGCGATGCGCCAAAATGTGGTTGGCGGTAGTCCTTGGGCTTGATTCTTTTTTCCTAGTGAATTAGACATGATGATCCTTACTGTTGTTCAGCATAGGTTTTGACAAAGCTGTCATCAAAAAGAGTACTTAAATCCGGTTTTTCGGGAATAAAATCAACACTGACCATAAAGTCTGCCATTTCTTGGGCAGCATAGGGCATATGGGTCATATTATCCCCATCACTAAAGGCTTCTAAGTTGTCTTCTAAAGTGAACATTTGGGTTCCTTCTTTGAACAGTTGTAAGTCTTCGGTGGTGACATCAGCGCGTTGCGCCATAATTTCATCGGACCGTTCGGGATTGTCTGCCATAAATGCCAGCACATCAAACCAAGTATTTACTAGGGCTTGCACTTGATCCGGGCGTTCATCAATCAGCTTTTGACTGGTGACGAGTAAGTCAGGAATGGCACCGGGAAACGCAGCCGAACTAATTAACTCATGACTCCCTTCTCGCTTTAGCGCCGTCAACCAAAACGGGGGAAAGGCACCGACCGCATCCACTTTTCCCGCAGCAAACGCTGCCGCCGCAGCACCCGTTTCTAAGTCAACAATATCAACATCACTACGGGACATCCCCTCTTCTTCTAACGCCAAGGTGAGGAGAAAATCATCAACGACACCGGCTTCAACCGCAACCTCTTTTCCTTCTAACTCAGGAATCGATTGAATTTCTTCGGCAGCAATAATTTTGTCATTCCCAGCGGAATTATCATTCACGAGGACGACCACTTCACCGTTGACTGCATCGCCAACAAAAGAAACCGTATCGTTTAAGGTTTGACAGTTGGCATCGAGTTGTCCCGCTGCTAGGGCTTCCATGGAAGCCAGGTAGCCATCAAACCATTGCAAGCGAACATTTGCTCCATTTTTTTCAAATAACCCTTCTTCTTGCGCGATCGCCCAGGGCCACCAACCCGCCCAATTACTATAACCCAGCACAACCGGTTCCCTCCCCTCTGTACTCGGCGAATTATTGCCTGTATTGCAACTAACAACTAAAACTAAACTTAAACAAAATAAACCGAACTGTATTAGTAATTTTGGTAACTTCATTCCGCTTCCTTTTTAATGACTAACAATAAGTTGTTCTGCCACTTGTTTTTGTACCCAATCCAACCAAAGATTCAGTCCTTCGCCAGTCTTTGCTGAAACGGGAATTATCGTGACATTGGGGTTCATTTGTCGGACATTGGCTTCAATTCGTTTCAGGTCAATTTCTAAATGAGGGGCTAAGTCCATTTTGGTAACTAAAAGACAGTCTGCTTCTTGAAACATCACTGGATATTTCAGCGGTTTATCTTCTCCTTCTGTCACACTAAGTAAGGCGACTTTCCTGTGTTCTCCCACTTCAAATTCCGCGGGACAAACCAAATTGCCCACATTTTCCACAAAAATTAGATCAAATTCTGGGGGATGATAATTTTCTTGGAGTTGATGCAAGCCACCGGCCACCATTTTTGCATCGAGATGACAAGACCGTCCGGTATTAATAGCAATAATCGGAACCCCGTATTGGCGGAGTCGTTCGGCATCTAATTCGGTTGTCATATCCCCTTCAATCACCGCAAGCTTAAGTTGGGAGGACAAAATAGAAAGGGTTTTTTCTAACAAAACGGTTTTTCCAGCGCCGGGACTACTCATAACATTGAGACAAGTGATACCCCACGCATCAAAATGTTCTCGGTTATGGTCAGCTTCAGTTTGGTTGGCGTGAAGGAGATTGACTCCTAAGGCGGCGTCAAAGGTTTGGTGCATAGCTTTCTCACTGGCAAGACATTATTGAATAGCAACAGATTCTTCTGTGGTGTACTCGATATGATCAATTTTCAGTTCTCTACCGGAACGAATGTCTTCCATTGGCGAATGACAACTCGGACAAGCATATTCTTGACCCAATTTCGGAAAATATTCTTGTTGACAAGGATGGCAATAGGCAATCAATGGACTCTGTTTAATAACAAGTTCCACTCCGGCTAAAAAAGTATTTTGAGTTTGTACCTCAAAGGCAAATTGCAGACTGACAGGTTCGACACAAGTAAACTCCCCAACCAGGAGATGAACTTTCTGAATCTTTGGGGGAACGGGTTGGTTTTGCCACCACTCATGAACCGTTTGCATGAGTGCTTTTGTCATATCTGTTTCGTGCATTCACAAGTCTCCTTTATTTACTGCCAATAATCGGCAGTGGTTTGGGCTTCTTCATGGATATAACTGGGCTTTGCTTGACGCGGCAGTTGTTCCGAAAGTACAAGATGGGCCATCGTATCGCAGATGACTCGGGTTGCCATTAAAGCGGTCATATCGCTGACATCATAAGGGGGTGAAACTTCGACGACTTCTAGTCCACAAACGGGGGCTTGCTGCACAATTTTTCCTAATAAATAAAGGGCTTCTCGGGGTAAGAGTCCACCCGGTTCGGGCCAACCGGTTCCCGGAACAAAACCGGCATCAATGCAATCAATATCAAAGCTGATATAAACACAATCAGTGCCATCGAGGGCGCGTTCCAGGGCAAACTCTACCGCGGCATCTAAACCCATTTCTGTAATATCAGTAACGGTGAGAATATTGGTTTCTCGTTCTCGACAAACCTTGACTCCTTGACGCGGCACTTGCCAACCGCCAATTCCCAGTTGAACCAGGTTTTTAGCAGGAGCATTTTTAATATTTGTCGCGTGGAACCAAGGGCAAGTATGCATCCGTTCATCCAGGTCACTTTCTTGAGTATCCACATGGCGATCAAAGTGAATAATTCCGACTTTTTGATCTCCTAAATGACGACAAACGCCACGCACCGTAGGAAAACCAATAGAATGATCGCCTCCGAGAATGATTGGTAAGGCACCGGATTGGAAAATGTGGGCAATCCCTTTAGAAATCTGATCAAAGGACTTTTCGTTATTCCCGGGAATGGTGAAGATATCGCCAACATCACAGAGGGTAATTTGTTCTCTTAAATCAACCCCTAGTTCAAAGTTGTAGGGGGTATAAAGAGCCGAAATTTTGCGGATGCCTTGGGGGCCAAACCGCGTCCCCGGCCGGTAAGTGGTACCAGAATCATGGGGAACGCCAACAATGGCAACATCATAATTCCCGACTTGTTTGACATCTTCCACATAGGGGGCTTTGAGGAAGGTATTAATGCCAGCATAGTGAGGGAGTTCACCGCGCGAAAAGGTAGAAATGCTGCGATCGCGAATACTGTCTGCTGCTTCTAATCCATAATCTAAGCCTTGCGACACTTCTTGCTGCCATCCAGTTAACGGTAACTGACTTTCTTTATCTAACGCCTGATTGGCTTCGCTAGATTGATTTTGCTCACTCATTGATCAATTTTCTCTCCTAAAAAATACAAAAAAAAGGAGACCTCTTAACAGTAACCACTGTTGTTGAGACCTCCCGGGCTTTTGTCCCGCCGTGTCGCTATCTCTTTCTTGAGAGTGCGTGCTTCTCTTGGACCAGTCACTGCGGTAGGAGCGCAATCGGAACCCTAGAAGCAATGTTCGATTTGGATGAATTTTAATAGGTTGTATTGTGCAGAACTATGGGAATAACTACAGTAAAATTGACTACAAAAATCAAATTAACTGACACTCTCCGAACCTTTTGTTGCTAATTCGGGCTTGGGAGTTTTGCCAGACGTTTGTTGTTCTTTCGCAACATCTTTTACCCACTGCACCAGTAATGCAGCAAGGGCCATTGAAATACCACCGACGACTAGGGCGAAAATTCGATTATTTCCTAAAAGGTTTTCCATGACCCACCCAAGGCCAAGGGCAGCTATGATTTGAGGAATGACAATAAAGGCATTAAAAATCCCCATGTAAATTCCGGTATCTTTCATGGGTAAAACGTCAGACAGCATCGAATAAGGCATGGTTAAAGCACTCGCCCACGCTAAACCAAAACACGCCATCGGGAGTAAGAGCAAATATTGATTACTGACGAAGAGTAGAGAAATCAAGCCGACCCCGCCACACAATAAGCTAAAAGAATGGGTGGCTTTGCGACTGGTTGCCGCAGCGATCCGAGCCAGAAATATCGAATAGACAAAGCAGACAACATTATAGAGAGCAATACAAATTCCAGCCCATTCTACCCCTTCTTGATAAAGAGGTGAGCTTTCTTTGGTTGCGCCAAAAATTTCGTGTCCCACTGCCGGCGGGAAGTAAAGGAAAACACAGAAAATACCGAGCCAGGTAAAAAACTGCACCCAAGCCAGTTGTTTCATGAGATCGGGCATAGTACGTACTTTCTGCGCAATCCCTTTCACCATCCCGATCGCGCCACCGGTATCATTTTGGCGTTGCTTGAGCTTTTCTAAGTCTTGCGGTGGGTATTCTTTGGTGGTGAGAACGGTCCACAACACAGTCCCTAAAAAGACGGCAGCGCCGACATAGTAAGACACTTTAACAGTCAGAGGAATTTCACCGGCCGGAGTAGTGATTTGATTAAAGTTAAACCAATGATTAAGAATCCACGGACAAAGCGATGCCACTACAGCCCCCAAGCCAATAAAAAAGGCTTGCATGCCAAAACCAAGGGTCCGCTGATTTTCGGGGACTAAATCCGAAACAAAGGCGCGAAACGGTTCCATACTGATATTAACCGAGGTATCGAGCATCCATAGTGCCCCGGCTGCCATCCATAGACTAGAGGAGTTGGGCATGAGAATCAGCGCGATCGAGCTGAGAATAGCACCGAATAAAAAATACGGTCGCCTGCGCCCCAGCCGAGTCCAGGTGCGGTCACTCATGTAACCAATAATGGGTTGGGCAATTAACCCACTCATGGGAGCAGCCAGCCACAAAATCGGGATTTGTTCAGGATTAGCGCCTAAGTATTCATAAATGGCACTGGTATTTGCCATTTGCAATGTCCAACCAAATTGAATGCCGAAGAAGCCGAAACTCATATTCCAAAGTTGGACAAATCCTAAGGGTACTTTTTTAAATCGTTTTTGCAAGTTCCTAATTCTTTGAGCGTTTTGTCTCATAGACGATAATTGATACCTACGTGTTTAGAAAAGAACGTTATGGCGGAAAGAAAGTAGCTTTACCATCTCAAATACACGATTGTTCAACGGTCAGAGTAAGCCTATCTTCCCAAAGAAAGTTGGCTCTCTGATTTAAACCAAATCAGTTTAGTCATTATTACAATACAAATTCAGTAACATCAGTTTCCTCCCTCCCTAACCGTAAAATTCTCCTCAAGTGGCAAATTTCTACCGCAAGACGTAACTCATTCACCTTTAAACACGCTAGCTAATCACTTAATGTTAAAGGAGAATTTGTCAATCGAAGAGAAAACTAAGCTTATCTTTAGTTCCACTGACACTCTTGATTCAGTCTCTAGATGTAAATTATCTCAACAAGTCTAGGTTACAGTTAACGTTATATCGGTTCCTTGGGAATGTTAATCGGGAGTATTGGTCGCGCGATCGTTAAACTCGAACAATAGGCTTTGTTTCCCTTGCGAAAAGCTTAAGTCAGCAAGATTAAAATGAAATTCTTATTTCGTAAGCGAGATCGTCAAGGCCAAAAGAGAGCTGCTTCTGTAAAACTTTATGGCAGTAAATATTGGTCTTGGCTGAAAGAGGATCCAACTTCGATCGCGCTTCTCAATCGCATCCTTTGGCGAGGAGCAATTCTCAGTAGCAGTTTTTGTCTGATGGTTGTAGTCTCTAGCGCGATCGGAACATTGGGATTGCTGGCGAACAGCATTGCTGCTGTGATTGGCGCAATGATTATTTCTCCCTTAATGCAGCCGACGGTTGGGATTGCCTATGCCATGGTGATGGCCAATCGGCGACTGCTTAAACAAGCAACCTTAACGGCTATTATTGGCATCCTAATTACAGTAGTGACGGCAATTTTAGTTGCTCATTTAATCGGATTGAGAACCCTGAATTCAGAAATCCTTTCACGAACCAACCCCAATTTAATTAATTTGGGGATTGCTATCGGAGCCGGGATTGCAGGAGCATTTGCTTATACTCGGCAAAGTGTTGCCGATGCCTTACCGGGAACAGCAGTGGCAGTAGCATTAGTTCCTCCTCTGTGTGTGGTTGGAATTGGGGTAGTCAGTGGGGAAATGCCTCTCATTCAAGGGGCTTCTGTCTTGTTTTTCACCAATTTTATTGGTATTATTTTTAGTGGTGGTCTTGTTTTTGTGTTTCAGGGATATGGAACCATTGCTAAAGCACGGCAAGGATTAATGGTGACAATTTTGGCTTTGCTTTTACTCGGACTCCCGCTGAGCTATCAAATGAGACATCTCTTAGCCAGTTCCAACCTCCGCAGTGATGTGGAACAATTGGTCCGCAACCAGGAGACAATTTTTGCCGGTAAAGAAATTCGCAGTCTCAAAGTCGCTTCTCGGAGTGATTCACTATTAATTGAGTTAGCCATTGAAGCACAAGTCAACTCGATTTCCAAAAAACAGCTTCAATCCGCCCAAGCATTTTTGAGCAATCGTTTGGAAACGCCGGTAACGTTGCGAGTTAAATTAGTTCCGATTGAATCTTTTGAAATCCCAGCATCTGCAAATGTTCAGGAAGACTCTCAAGGTGACTAAACCAAAGAGAGGTTGCAGTCAACTTGTTTCCAGTTTGAAAAAGGTTATAGTCATTCCAATTAAGTTCCGTACACTCGAATCAGGTCGTCGAGAGTTGTCCCTAGTGGAGCATAAATCCGTTGCTTTTTGAGAATGGCAAAATCCTGTTCAATTTTGTTAAAGTCAGGGGAGTAGGGGGGTAGAAAAAGAACTTCATGTCCAGCGCTCTGGGCAATCTCTTTAATTTCTTCCTTTCTATGAAAAGGAGCATTATCGAGAATTAGAAGAGATTGAGGATTGAGAAGTGGGAGTAAATGATGCTCCAGCCAGTGATTGAACCAAGTTGAATGGGTTGTTCCCGCAAACAAAACTGGTGCCAGTAATTCCTTTCCTCTCTTAGCTGCAATTAAACTAGTGCGGGGGCGAGTTTTTCCACTACGCTCACCATGAATTTTTTTCCCTTTCTTCGACCAAGCATGGGGTCGAAACGTGCTGGCTTCAAAACCAGATTCATCAATATAGATCACATTCTCTGACCCTTGCTCAATGATAAATTTTCGCAAAGTTTGTAGGTACTCAATGCGCTCACCGGGTTTCCTCTGTTCGTAGAGCAGAGTTTTTTTTACAGGTCTGTTTCATTTTTTGCAGAGCGTACCAAATGGCGTTGATCTCTACCCCGAAACGCTCTGCTCTTTCTCGAAGCAAAGCATCAGGATTTTCTTGGACATCTGTTCTCAAGGCTTCCCAATTTAGTTTGCGCGATCGCCGCTCAACTTTCTTCGGAGCCAAATCATCTCTTTGACACCAATCATAAACACACCAGCGACTCACTTCATATCGTCGTGAGGCTTCGGATTTGCTACCCCCTTTCTTGACAAAGTTAACCACTCGCTGACGTAAATCTAGGCTATAGGTCATTGTTCCTCATCTCTTTCTCCTGGTTCCAACATTCTACCTCCTGTTGGTTTTTATTTGGAATGACTATAATTCTGGCGGACAAAATAAGCGGATTGGGGCGATACTCATACCCAGACCCGGATTCACTTTTGTATGATTTTCCTTTGCTCTCATTATCAACGCGATTATCATCTTTATTGTCATCAGATTTGCGCCATTGATCTCCCCGTCTTAGAGTTAGAAATTAAGAACTCGCCCGCGCAAAAAATGAGGCTCAACCCGAAATAGTGACGGTAATTGTACGCAAAAAGGTAGTCTGTAATACAGTAAAATTGAATTTTTATGTATACAGTATACAGCTAGTGTCAAAATTAGTGAGTTCCTTCCTCAAAAACATTATGTTAGTCACCCAACAACCTGTCTTACGGCGATTTTGGTATCCAGTCGTGCCGTTGGATCAGATACAGGCGGAACCAAAACGGTTTCAGCTTTTGGGAGAACCTTTGCTTTTGTGGATTGATTGGTTTTTCCCCTTTAGCGACAAACTTCGCATCAACTATCCCAACAGGTTGGTTCATATTATTGTCAATACTACAACGCTGATTAATGATCAAACCTCGCAAATTCTGCAACGTTGTTTGCGTAACGATACAGAAGCGGAAACCATAGCCGCCGAAGCAAAAGCCTTTGACCGCGCCGACACTCTAGAAGATAAAGCCATTTTAGAAACCACTGTTTTTGATGTTCCTTTAGAACTGAAATGGGAACAACACATGGCAACGGATCAGCCTGGGATTTTGATGCGGCATCCTTTCTCTCCTTTATTCAAAGCTCATGGGGAAACAGAAGCAACTCATAAAAAAGCAATCGATTATCAAAAAACAAAAATGCTGGTTTAATTTTTAATTATCTTGCCATGTCATATAACGAAGAAATTGCACTAGAAACAGAAACTACAGAAACGGCTCAAACCCAACCCTTATCCGGTGATTTAATTTATGGCTTGGAAGATCGTCCACCCATTGGAAAAGCCATTTTTGCTGCTATTCAGCACGTCTTAGCCTGTGTCGTTGGCATTGTCACCCCCTCTTTAATTATTTCTGATGCCTTGGGATTAAGCACAGCCAATGCCAGTTATTTAATTAGTATGTCGCTGTTTGTCTCAGGAATTGCGACCTTTATTCAAGTGAAACGTTTTGGTCCGGTGGGATCAGGGTTATTAAGCATTCAAGGCACGAGTTTTACCTTTATTGGACCCATTTTGGGGGCAGGAGGCGCAGTTATTGCTGCGGATAATTCGCCAACAGATGCGTTAGCCCTGATTTTTGGCTTGTGTCTGGTGGGATCATTGGTTCAGATTGTTCTCAGTCGCTTTCTAAAGTTTACCCAAAAAATCGTCACTCCCCTGGTTACAGGAACAGTGGTGACACTGATTGGTTTAACTCTAGTTCGGGTTGCCATTACTGATATGGGGGGTGGTTTTGCTGCCAAATCTGCAGGGACATTTGGTAGTATGCAGAATCTGGGCGTTGCCAGTTTAGTCTTGTTAACAGTTCTCATCCTCAATAGCTTGAGTAGTCCGTTATTGAGAATGGGTTCGATTGTGATTGGCATTGTCGTCGGTTATTTGGTTGCTACTCCCTTGGGAATGGTCAGTTTTCAAAGTTTAGGTAATCTTCCTCCGTTTACCGTACCCCTTCCTTTTCGCTATGGCATCAATTTCAATTTTGCGGCATTTGTGCCGTTTATTTTTCTCTATATCATCACCACCATTGAGTCGATTGGGGATTTAACAGCAACCTCAGTCATTTCTGGGGAACCCATTCGCGGCGATCGTTATTTCCAACGGTTACAAGGCGGAGTTCTTGGGGATGGACTGAATTCCATGCTTGCAGCTTGCTTTAATACCTTTCCCAATACAACCTTTAGCCAAAATAATGGGGTCATTCAACTAACTGGGATTGGCAGTCGATATGTGGGTTATTTTATTTCTGGCATTTTTGTTGTGTTGGGGCTGGTACCAATTTTTGCGGGGGTTATCCAAGCCGTGCCTAAACCAGTCTTAGGCGGTGCAACTATTTTAATGTTTGGTACGGTTGCCACTGCTGGCATTAAATTACTCTCTTGTGTCAATCTCAGTCGTCGCAATTCCTTAATTATTGCAATTTCTCTGGGATTAGGTCTAGGGGTAACGTTTGCCCCGGAGATTTTGGAGAAGTTACCGACACTACTTAACAATATTTTTTCCTCTGGTATTGCTACCGGTGGTATCACTGCTTTAATTTTGAACCTTTTAATTCCAGGAGAACGTGAATAACCATGTATAACTTGAAAGTAACCATTATTGGCGCAGGAATTGGCGGACTCACCACAGGAATTGCACTCAAAAATATTGGCTACGATGTGGACATTTACGACCGAACCCGTGAGTTACGCCCTGCCGGGGCAGGGATTTCTTTATGGTCCAATGGCATTAAAGTCCTCAATCGCTTGGGATTAGGCGAGAAGGTGGCAAACATTGGCGGGCAGATGAATCGGATGGAATATCGCAGCCATAAAGATGAACGACTCTCGGCAGTGGATTTACGTCCTTTAGTGGAGCGTGTCGGAGAACGTCCTTATCCGGTGGCGCGTACTGATGTCCAACAAATGTTACTGGAGGCGTTTGGGTCAGAGAAGGTGCATTTAGGCTGGAAGTGTGTGGCGGTTGAGCAAGATGAAACCATTGCCACTGCTATTTTCGAGAGCGGCGATCGCGTCACCAGTGATTTAATTATTGGCGCTGATGGTATCCACTCCACAGTCCGCGAATATGTCACCGGTCAACCCATCACTCCCCGCTATGCGGATTATGTCAACTGGAATGGCTTAGTTCCTGCGAGTGACGATCTCTGCGAAGCGGATAACTGGGTGATTTATGTGGGAGAAGGGAAACGGGCGTCGATGATGCCAGTGGGCGATAATCGCTTTTACTTCTTCTTTGGTTGTCCGATGGCAAAAGGAACGACAGTGGAACCGAAAGACCGCCAAGCAGAGTTAAAAGAAATTTTTGCGGGTTGGCCGAAAGCTGTACAAAATTTAATTGAACGCCTGAACCCTCTCGAAACCAATCGTCTAGAAATTTCGGATTTGGATCCCCTAGAAACCCTCGCCAAAGGTCGCATTGCCCTCTTAGGAGATGCGGGACACGCCACCACCCCAACCTTAGGACAAGGGGGTTGTCAGGCGATTGAGGATGCGGAAATGCTCAGTCGTTTCTTGGTCAGTACGAATATCAGCGTTGCCGATGCCCTGAAGCGGTATGAAGCAGCGCGAAAAGACCGGGTGAGTCAACTGGTATTGAAAGCCCGCCAACGAACCGCCACTATCTACGGCAAGGATGAAAGTACCACTGCCGCTTGGTATCAACAACTCTCCCAAGAACCGGAAAGCAACGTGATTGATTCCCTCGCCAAAGTCATTGTGGGGGGTCCGTTGCAATGAATCCTGATACCTATACCGATGCTGCCCTCTCGGAAACGACCCCAACTGAAAATCCCCTGACTGTAAAATTGCTGGGGATGCTAGCCCTCGTTTCTGCTTTAATTGCCATTGGCTTTGCCTCGATTTGGTTAGTGGTAGCAGAAAAAGAACTGACTCCCCTGACCACAATTTTTTACCGGTTATCTGGGGCAGCGGTTACACTGGCACTTTGGCAAGGCGTACAACGCTTATGGCAAAAAAGAGAGCAACCGCAATACGATCGCGCAACGATTTTCTTGCTAGTCTTTGCTGCCGCTAGTTTTTCCACGTCTCTCGTCTTGCTGGGATGGTCACTCACTCAAACCAGCGTCGCCAACGGAACATTGCTTTATAACAATATGCCAGTGTTTACGGCGCTATTTGCTTGGGTGTTTCTCGGGCAACGGTTTTCCCTCAAGTTTCTGTTGGGATTGGTGATTGCCTTAGCTGGAGTGATCGCCATTGGACTCAGCGATTTTCAACTGGCCGATGTGGATGTAAAAGGCGATTTAGCGGCGATTCTTGCCTCGATGCTAGCGGCGACGAGTTTACTCTGTTTTGAAAAACTCCGGCAAACGCTTACTTCTGGGATGATTATGCTTTGGGTGAGCGTGGTTGGTGGCATTCTCTTATTACCGTTGGTGATCTGGCAAGGAGGGCAATTCTTTCCCACTTCTTTACAGACGTGGTTGGCAGTGTTGAGTTTAGCGGTAATTTCTCAAGGCATTGGTCAGGGCTTACTCACCTATTGTGTGGGCTTATTTTCCGCCGGATTAATTGCGGTTTGTATGCTCTCCATTCCAGTGATTGCTGCCCTCGCCAGTGCGATCTTATTTGGCGAACACCTTCCTTTAGGCAACTGGATTGCCTTTGCTGTGGTGTTATTGGGCATTTACTTTGCGCTCACTGCCAAACAAGAAGTAGCTGCTAGTTCTCCCTTACAGAACTCTGCTGGCAATTGATTTGCCCCAACGGTCTGATCACATCTATCAACATCATAATGACTGGAAAATTAACCACACACGTTCTCGATACGGCCCACGGTTGTCCGGCTGCAGGGCTCAGTTTAACCTTTTGGCTAATTGAAAACAGCGAGTACACCTTGCTAAAAACCACTAAAACCAATGCCGATGGACGCACCGATGAACCCCTTTTAGGTGCAGAGTCATTGCAAGTGGGTGTGTACGAAATCATTTTTGAGGTAGCCTCTTATTTCCAACGCTATGATCAATCTCTTCCTAATCCGGCTTTTCTGGATGTGATACCGATTCGCTTTGGAATTGCCGATACCAACAGCCACTATCATGTCCCGCTTTTAGTCTCACCTTGGTCTTATAGTACCTATCGCGGAAGTTAAATTTTGTCATTCGTCATTGGTCATTCATCACTAGCTGTCAATATGAAATATTCGCTAGCAACACTGAACCAGATGGAACAAGAAGCCTTTAGCAAGGCACTGGGTCATATTTTTGAGCATAGTCCGCACATTGCCGCTGCAACGTCGGAAAAACGACCGTTTAATAGCTTAAATGACCTCCATTATCAACTGATGGCAACGGTACGATCGCTGCCTTTAGAAGAACAAGACACCCTAATCAAAAAACATCCCGATCTGGCAACCAAAACCCAAATGGCAGATGCCTCTGTCCAAGAACAGACGGATGCGGGATTGAATACCTTAACCCCAGACGAATACAACCGCTTTCAAGAATTAAACCAAGCCTATCGTGCTCAATTTGGCTTTCCCTTTATTATTGCCGTGCGCAACCATAACAAAGCCAGTATTCTAGATGCCTTTGTCCATCGCCTCGAAAATTCTCTGGAGAGAGAAAGAGCCAGCGCGATCGACGAAATTTCTAAAATTGCTTACTTCCGCTTGTTGGATGTTGTGGAGTAAGCCAACAAAGTTATTGTGTGAGGAGTGTTGAAATTATGAATAATCAAGTTTCTCGAAGCTTTATTGCGAGTTTCGCTGTTTTTGTGACGGGTATGCTCACTTTCGGAACTACCCTTCCGGCAAAAGCACAAATGAATTCAGTTTACCAAATGTCGGATGTCGAACCCACAGATTGGGCATTTGAAGCGCTGCGATCGCTGATTGAACGTTACGGTTGCATTGCCGGCTATCCTGATGGTACGTTTCGCGGCAATCGCGCTATGTCTCGCTACGAATTTGCTGCCGGTCTCAATCGTTGTCTGGAAAATATTAGTCGCTTGATTCTTGATGAGGGTCAAACTGTTTCTCAGGCTGACTTAGAAGTGCTCAAACGTTTACAATCAGACTTTGACCAAGAATTAAGTCGGCTTGCTACTCGCGTCGATAATTTAGAAGGTCGGGTAGCAGTTTTAGAAGATACCCAATTTTCTACAACCACCAAACTTACGGGTAACGTTTACATGAACCTAACCGGTGCAACGGCAAGTGATGACATCTTGGTGGAAACGAATAATTTAGATACGCCTTTAAATTTGCGTCGTGCTGGACGAGACGAAGATGGCGATCCCCTAGTGAGAACGGAAACCGATGATCCGGAAGTAACATTTAGTTACTACACTCTAATCAATTTCAACACCAGTTTTACCGGACGTGATCAATTGGTGACTCAATTTGCCGTGGGCAATGGCAATTCTCCTGCCAATAGCTTTGTCTCAGCAGGATTATTTAACACCTTCGGAACTCCTTTTACTGACCAAACCGGAGCGCCTAATGCAGGAGAATTCACGATCCGTGAATTATTTTATGCGTTCCCAGTTAGTGAAAACTTTCAAGCAGTGGTCGGACCCAGAATCAACTGGTATCGCTACTTTGACGGAAACAGTTATACTTTCTTTTTACGAGGGGCAAGCAGCTATAATGCCAGTGGTGGAACGCTAGCTAACCCTGTAGATCGCGGTGCCGGAGCTGTACTTTTATGGGATATTAATGACCAGTTCGGATTTAACATTGGTTACTTGGGAGAAAATACAGAATTTTTACCCTCGGAATTTTTCAACACAGTTTCTGATGCGGATGAAGGTCTATTTGGGGGAACCTGGTCGGCAACGGCGCAACTGACTTATGAACCCAGTGCTAACGCTACAATTCGCCTGTTCTACACGCGTTCTCAATCCGATAATAATGTTCCCTTATTTGATGAAGAGGGTAATCTCACTGGTTTTGGTGTCGGTGGTGCTGTGGGGGAACCGATTTATGGCGTCGCCGATGATGGCTTCGGCGGGACAATTGATCCAACCAATGCCAATACAATTGGACTGAATTTTGAGTGGGAATTTGCCCGTAACCTTGGGCTGTTTGGACGCTATACCTATGCCAATGCGGATATTGAACCCGACAATCCTGATATTTCCGGTGGAGACATCAATATGCAAGCGTTTCAACTGGGACTTGCCTTTCCTAATTTGGGGAAAGAAGGGGCGCTAGGAACGTTCTCCTTTGTTGTTCCCTTTGATGTGTTAGATGGAGAAGAGTTTCTGGTCTCTGGTGCTGGCGATGGCGGAACGCAATTGGATTTTGAAGCGACCTATTTCTATCCCATCAATGATAATTTATCTCTGGTTCCTGCGGTTTATGTGATTGCCAATCCCAATAATTTTGACGAGAATGGCACGATTGTTGTGGGAAATCTGAGGATGCAGTTTAGTTTCTAATTCGTTTTTAACACCTAGTATAAAGAGCGAACCGGTGTTCGCTCTTTATTACTGGAAATTACTCAAATCGTATCGGAGATAACATCAATTAACTGACGTAGTGTATACAGTATACAAAATGCAAACGAGACATTTCAAGCGATTATGGAATACACCTTCCAATTTTCAGTGGTGTGGAATAACCTTGGCTTATTTGTGCAGGGGGTTTTACTCACATTGCAGATTGTTAGTGTCGCGATCGCGCTGGGCTTAATCCTCGGCATGATTGGCGCGTTAGGCAGAACGTCCGATAACCGGATTCTCAACTCGATCGCGTTGGCTTATGTTGAGTTTTTCCGCAATACCCCGTTTTTAATTCAACTCTTTTTCTTCTACTTTGCCCTACCGAATCTGGGGGTGAAAATGTCCCCTTGGCAAGCGGCTGTCTTAGCCCTGGCGATTAATTTTGGTGCCTATGCTACAGAGATTATCCGCTCGGGAATTGAAGGAATTAGCGCTGGACAAGTGGAAGCCGGAAAAGCCCTGGGGTTAAAGCCCTTACAGATTTTTCGCCACATCATTCTCATTCCAGCCCTGGCAAATATTTATCCCGCTTTGATGAGTCAAGTAGTCATTGCAGTTTTGTTTAGTTGTGTCGTTTCCCAAATTTCTGCTGAAGAACTCACCTTTGTCGGGAATTATCTTCAATCCCGCACTTTTCGCAGTTTTGAGATTTATTTAACCATTTCTTTAATTTATGTGGCGCTGGTTTGGTCGATCAAACTCATTGCCTTTTTGATTCAGAGAAAGTTTTTTGCCTTTACTCAATACACCCGTTAACCCAATGGAAGAGTTTACCTTTTCACAAATTCTGACGAATCTCCTCTTAGCAACACGCTGGACGATTGTTCTTTCCGCGATCGCGTTTTTTGGCGGTGGCGTCGTCGGGTTTCTCGTCATGCTGATGCGGATTTCTCCTAATCCGGTGATCAGAGGTGTCAGCACCCTTTATATCGAATTTTTTGAAGCAACACCGCTATTAATGCAACTATTCCTCGTCTTTTTCGGGATTTCCGTTGTGATCGGTTTAAATGTGTCGGCTTGGGTTGCCGCGACCATTGCGCTGACAACTTATAGTAGCGCCTTTTTAGCGGATATTTGGCGAGGGTCTGTAGAAGCCATTCCGCGCGGTCAGTGGGAGGCGTCGCGAGCTTTAGGACTGAGCTATTTCAAGCAACTGAGCAACATTATTCTCCCGCAAGCGGTTCGGATGTCAATTCCGCCCACGGTGGGCTTTGCCGTGCAAGTGATCAAAGGAACCTCCCTCGCCTCCATTATTGGTTTTATTGAACTCACGCGATCGGCATCTTCCATCAGTAATGTCACCTTTGAACCCCTACTGGTTTATTCCTTAGCTGCAATCATCTACTTCTGTCTGTGTTTTCCCCTTTCTCTGTGGAGTAGACGCTTAGAAAATCGCTTCTCCTATGTCAACGTTTGAAATTGAATCGTGAGTGATCATAATGCTTCAACCACTACTTCGTTCTCTCTCCCGTCAACTGGGCTTATCTGCGCTTAGCCTCAAAGTTGTCTTTGCCCTTGCAATTAGTCTGATCTTTAGTGTCAGTATTATTTCTTGCTCGAATCAATCCATTACTTCGCAAGAGGTGGTGACAGATAATGCTAACGCTCAAAGCGAAACTACCGCTCAAGGGAATCCCTCAACTGGTGGAACCCTCGATAATATCCTCAGCGCCGGTGTTGTAAAAATCGCTGTTCCCCAAGATTCTCCCCCCTTTGGTTCGGTGGGTACTGATGGCAAACCTCAAGGCTACGACGTGGAGGTTGGGAAGCTCATTAGTGAGGCGTTAGAGGTAAATTTAGACCTGATTCCGGTTACCAGTACGAACCGCATCCCTTATTTAGAAACAGGGCGAGCAGATATCGTCATTTCTAGTTTAGGGGCAACCCCAGAACGAGCACGATCCATTTACTTTTCTTCCATGCCCTATGCCCCTTTCTTTTCTGGGATTTATGGTTCAGCAAGTGTTGATGTATCGAGTTACAAAGACTTGGCTGGATATACCGTTGGCGTTACCCAAGGTTCTTTAGAAGACTTAGAAGTAGCGGAAAAAGCACCAGAAAGTGTAACAATCAAACGCTTTGAAGATAATAGCTTGACCATTTCTGCTTTACTCTCAAAACAAGTTGATCTCATTGCAACCGGAAACACTATTGCCGGAAAAGTGATGAAAAGCAATCCCAAAGAAGGAATTGAAAATAAATTTGTGATGAAGAACTCGCCTTGTTACATTGGCGTGCGTCGTGGCGATTTGGATATGTTGCAGTGGATTAATGTTTTCATTCGCCACAAGCGTTTCTCCGGTGAATTTGATGCCTTATCCCAAGAGTGGTTTGGTGAATCCCTCGAAAGCTTACCTGCTTTCTAGTCCTCTCAAACCGTAGCCGTTTATTGATATTAGGAGTAAGAATCATGGAAGAAAAGCAAGCCCAAACCACTAACATCGCTGTCGAGAGTAACGAACCGGTGATTACAGTGAAAGAGGTTGAAAAGTGGTATAGTAACGGCTTTCATGCGCTACGAGGCGTGAGTCTCAATGTTGATCGGGGTGAAGTGGTCGTGGTCATGGGACCTTCTGGTTCCGGGAAATCCACGTTTATTCGCACCTTTAATGCCCTAGAACCCTATCAAAAAGGGCGGATTATTATTGATGGCATTGAACTGACCCCCAAGATGAAAAATGTCGATGCCGTTCGTCGGGAAGTGGGCATGGTCTTCCAGCAATTTAATCTCTTTCCCCACCTGAGTGTACTTGATAATGTGATGCTTGCGCCGAGAAAAGTCCGTGGCTGGCAGAAAGGGAAAGCCCAAGATGTAGCGTTTGAATTGCTCGATCGCGTTGGGATTCTCAATCAAGCCAATAAATATCCCGGACAACTTTCCGGGGGTCAACAACAACGGGTCGCGATCGCGCGCGCACTGGCGATGCAACCGAAAGTGATGCTCTTTGATGAACCCACCTCTGCCCTTGACCCAGAAATGGTGCGAGAAGTGCTCGATGTCATGCGGTCTTTAGCGAATTCTGGAATGACAATGGTGTGTGTCACCCATGAAGTCGGTTTTGCCCGAGAAGTTGCCGATCGGGTGGTGCTTATGGCAGATGGTCAGATCATGGAAACAGCAACGCCAGCCGTCTTTTTCCAAAATCCGAAGCATGAACGCAGTCGCCAATTTCTCTCCCAAATTCTGCACTAAGGCATGACTTCTATTCCTCACAAAGTATGGGCAAGCCTAAATCTCAAATCGTTATAGAGATCGGGAATATCCTAATGATTCAGTCTCATCGCCAGTCAACGACTAGTAGTGACTCTCCCTTAACATTGCCTGCCAAATATCTGTTGGTCACAGCAAGCCCTAATTAGTTCCTCACGACTTAATTAGATAGTTAAACCGAGTTGAACTCCCAACACTGCATGAATGACCATAATGACTAACGCTAAGCTTCCAATGTAAGCATGAGCAGTTCGCAGTTGTTGTTTTCCGCCGCCAAATCCAGTTAGAGAAATCAAACCATTGGCTGCCAGTAAGCCTAAAACAATTGAACCTGTCCAGAAGTGAGGACTTTCTAAAATCGGTTGTTCTTGCATCACCAGAGATAAGACTCCTCCTACATAGCCCAATGCCATAAAAGTAAACATCCAAGGGGCAAGTTTACGATGATTCGTTCTATTTTCCACGGCCATTGTTTGATTACCAAGCATCCGACCTTTCCAACCGGTGATCCCAACAAAAGTTCCCATCACAAAAATGACAATTCCCATCATCGCAGGATGTCCCCAGTGCGTAATGGGTTCAGGAAGGTTGAGGGAGCGAAAAAAAGCAGCGATTGGTTCTAAGTATATTTTTATAGTATGCATTATGCTTACTTTAAAGATAAATAAATTTTCAACTTTAAAAAAGTGATGAAATTAACCAAGCTACATAAATAATTATGCTAGCCCAAATAGTGATATCAATTATTAGAGGACGCTTTGGGATTGGTTTTGGTTGATTTGTATCCATAGATTTAAAATCCGTAATTTGATATGGTTTCATATCTCTGACATGGCTTAATGGAAATCCTAACTGTTTTCGCTGTTCATAATACCGTTGAGCCGTTTTTCGGGCTAAAGCTCGAATTCGTCCAATGTATCGTGTTCGCTCAGTCACTGAAATAACGCCTCTCGCTTCTAATAAATTAAAGGTGTGAGAACATTTCAGAACATAATCTAAACTTGGCAAAACTAAACCTTTCTCGGTTAACTGCATTGCTTCTTGTTCGTAGAGAGTAAACAATTGGAACAGTAACTCAGGATTTGAAGCTTCAAAGTTATAGATACATTGTTCTATTTCGCCTTGGAGATGGACATCTCCATAATTCAGGTCATCATTCCATTGAATTTTAGGCAGCGCATCAACGTCTTGTAAATACATTGCAATCCGCTCTAAACCATAGGTAATTTCTATAGAAACCGGATGACAATCAAGTCCGCCACATTGTTGGAAGTAGGTGAATTGGGTAATTTCCATTCCATCTAGCCAAACTTCCCAACCGACTCCCCAGGCGCCTAAAGTGGGAGATTCCCAATTATCCTCCACAAATCGCACATCATGATCTTCCGGTTGAATTCCTAGTGCACGCAAAGAGTCAAGAAAGATATTTTGAATGTTGGGTGGAGAAGGCTTAATTAAGACTTGGTACTGGTAATAATGTTGGAAGCGATTCGGGTTCTCACCGTAACGTCCATCTGTCGGGCGACGACAAGGTTCAATATAAGCAACAGACCAAGGCTCAGGACCAATCGCGCGGAGAAATGTATGAGGACTCATCGTCCCTGCTCCTTTTTCCGTATCGTAGGGCTGAGCAATTAAACAGGCGCGAGCGCGCCAGAATTGATTGAGACTCGCAATGACGGATTGGAAATCTTTTGAAGACATGGTCTAGGTTTTCTAAAATTTTCGCTCCATTAGCCCTTATATTGTGCCACAACCCCCATGAAATAAGAGGAAAGAAAAAAAGTCAAAAAAAAAAGGTTTCAGGGGTTGACAGTGAAGAGAATAAGCCCTATATTGGTTAATGCGCTCGAAACGGAGGCAACGCAAACGCCGCCGCAACGAAGCACCGAACCTAGACAAACTTAATAGTTGGAAAAGCCTTAAAGTTAACTATATAAAGTTAACGCTTCCACGTCAAACATATTTCTAAGGAAACGCAATTTCGAGACGAAAGCAAGGCTGAAAACGCCAAGCAATTGTCAACCGAGCCAACGGCTCTCAACATGGAGAGTTTGATCCTGGCTCAGGATGAACGCTGGCGGCGTGCTTAACACATGCAAGTCGAACGCAGCCTTCGGGCTGAGTGGCGGACGGGTGAGTAACGCGTGAGAAT